>VEPB01000160.1 GCA_012026715.1 Methylococcaceae bacterium
ACGTCCACCACCGTGTTGACCGCGCTGAGCATGTATTCCCGCCCCCACTCCTCGTAGTCGACGAAGGTCTGCGGCAGTTCGCGCTCGTCGCGGGCGGAACAGTCGACGGTGATGGCGGACTCGTCCTTGACCTTGTTGACCCGGTAGATACCCGCCTCGACCGGCACCCATTGCAGCAGGTGGACCAGCCAGCGCGGGGTGATGATCCCCATCATGGGGACGGTCTTGGTGGCGTTCGCTAAGGTTCGCGCGGCGACATCGCCTAACGCGGTATGGCCTTCGTGGATATCGGACATGATGATCTCCTGTTGTTGATTGCGTGTGTTTACTGGCCTCCCTAACCGGCTAACTCTCCTGGCTTCCCCGGCGGGGTTTTGGAGCCAATTTGGTGGCGCTCCGCGCAGTTATTGAATGTGGGTTCTCGGACCCACGGCCGAGGAACTTTTCTTTGCTTGCCCAAAGAAAAGTTCCCAAAAGAAAAGGCACCCGACAGTCGCTTGATCCTGCGCTCCTCGCTTTCGGCGGGGTCCAGCGACGGGGCTCCTGCCCCGACGCTGGAGCGATTCATCCTTGAATCGCCCCTACGGGCCTGGTCCGCCGAAAGCTCCGGTGCTCGGCGCGACTGAACGGGATTTGAAGATCAAGAGCCGAGGCCCTCACCCTCTGCCGCTTCCGTTCCTGATACGGCTGCGTTCAAGGAATACCGAAGATCAGATTCCCCCACCTCCCTCAAAGAACTCGTCACGCACCACCGCCTGGGTGATGACGCTGCCGGGGGCGACGCTGCGGGTGAGCCAGACGTTGCCGCCGATGGTGGAGCCGGCCCCAATGGTGATGCGGCCCAGGATGGTGGCGCCGGCATAGATCACCACGTCGTCCCCGACGATGGGATGGCGGGCGTTGCCCTTGAGCAGGTTGCCCTGCTCGTCGGTGGGAAAGCGCTTGGCGCCCAGGGTCACGGCCTGGTACAGCCGCACCCGGTCGCCGATCACGGCGGTTTCGCCGATCACCACGCCGGTGCCGTGGTCGATGAAGAAGCTGCGGCCGATCTGAGCCCCCGGGTGGATATCGATGCCGGTGGCAGAGTGGGCGATTTCCGATACGGTGCGCGCCACCAACCGGGCGCCCAGCCGGTGAAGTTCGTGAGCCATCCGATGGTGGGTGACGGCGGTGATGCCGGGATAACAGACCAGCACCTCGTCCACGCTCAGGGCCGCCGGATCGCCCTGGTACGCCGCTTCGATGTCGGATTCAAGCAGCAAGCGGATCGCCGGCAGGCAAGCGGCAAATCGGCGGGTGATATCGGCGGCGCGCTCGGCCACATCCCATTCGGCAGCGCCCTGTTGCTCGGCGACGAAACGCAGCTCCCGCCGCACCTGGTCGTACAAGGCGCGCAGGGAGGCGTCCAAGGTGTGGCCGACGAAATAGTCGACGCCTTCGTCGTTCAGATCTCCCGCCCCCAGCCGATTGGGGAACAGGACCGCGGACAAATCCTCGATGATGCGGCCCAAGGCCTTGCGGGAAGGAAGCTTGGGCGGGTTGCCGGCGCGCTGGCGGGTCACCAGGGAACGATCCCGCAAGGCCCGCAGCTCACCCACCACGGCATGGATGTTCCAGCCGGACGTATTCGGCGCGCTCACCGGCCCCGATCCGGTAACCGTTTCAAACGGCTTGTCCGTTCGCATCGAACACTCCTTCAAACAGGACCGAACTGAGATAGCGCTCACCGGAATCCGGCAGGATCACCACGATGGTCTTGCCGGCCGATTCCGGCCGATTGGCGATGCGGGCCGCCACCGCCACCGCG
>VEPB01000222.1 GCA_012026715.1 Methylococcaceae bacterium
ATTCGGAGTCGGCCCGCCGAACCGGCGGCGGCGATCGGGGATGCCTCGCTATTGTTCCTTAACCGCCTTGCGGGCACGTTCGACGATGGGCGCCAGCAGATAATCAGCGAAAGTCCGGCTGCCGGTGTTGATGAAAGCGACGACTGGCATTCCAGGCGCCAGGGGCTTGTCGGCAACCGGTTGCAAATCCTGTTCGGTCACCCTGACATGTGCCGGATAATAGGATTCGTGGGTGTTGGGATCCTGCAGGGCATCGCCGGCAACGTAGGTGACCTTTCCCGTGATCATGGGGGTGGTATTGGCATTGAACGCCGACAACTGCACCCGGGTCTCTTGCCCGACATGAACGTCGTCGACGTCGCGGTTCTTGACCCGGACTTCCATCACCATATCCCGACTGGCCGGCACGATGTCCATCAAGGGATCACCGGCCTTGACCACGCCACCCACGGTCGTCACCTTAAGATCCAGGACCTGCCCGCTCAAGGGTGCGGTGATGACCTCGCGTGACAGCGCCGAATTGGCAGGATGCAGCTCCTCTTCCACCTGGATCATGTCCTTCTTGACCACCTTCAATTCATTGTCGGCGTCCATGACGTAGACATTCTTCGCCTGGGCGAGGCGCAAGTCCAATTCGGCAATGTGTTCGCGCGTTTGGGTCATCACCGCCTGCTGCTGCGCGAGCCTTTCCTTTTTCGCAGCGTTCTCGTTGGCGAGACGCCAGATTTCGCTCTCCTGGATGAACTTCTTGTCCAACAACTTGCGGCTGGCGTCCAATTGCCGAGCGCCGAACTCGATCCCTTCCCGAATTGCAGCGATTTCCGCATTCAAATGGGTAATCGATTGCTTGGCCTGCTCCAGTTCCTCCCGGACCAGGCGCTGCTCCTCCAGCAAGGCATCGCGGCGGGTCTGAAACCTCGCGCGCTCCGCATTCAGCAGGGCAACGGTCTGCGGTTCCGCGTCCTGTTCCAGCTGCGGCGGAAAGTCGACCTTCGCAGCCAATGCCTTTTCCGCCAGCAGCCGCGCCTCCCGTGCCTTGAGCAACCTGGACTGGGCGTTGAGAATATTCATCTTCGATCGCGTGACGGTGTCTTCGAGGATCAGCAATGGCTCGCCAGCCTGCACGACACTCCCCTCGCGGACCCGGATCTCCTTGACGATCCCGCCTTCGAGATGCTGGATGGTCTTGCGGTGGGTATCGACCTTGATGGTCCCGTCCGCCACGATGGCACCGGAGATCGGGACGGTCACCGCCCAGCCACCGAGACCGCCGAAAAACACGATCATGGCCAGGGTACCGCGGCGCGCCAAACGGGCGGATTCGCCCGAGCGATCGATCGGAATGGAGGGAAGCAGGATCTGTTCGAACATGGAGATCACCGGACCACTTGCATGGCGGGGGTGCCGACAGCCGACTCTTCGCCGCCTTCAGAACTGATCTTGCCAATGATCTCGCCGCGCGGACCGAACATCGCCAGCCGACCTTCCTTGAGCACCAGCAACTTGTCCATGTCACTCATGAGGCTGGGCTTGTGGCCGACCATCACGATAGAGGTCCCGCGCTGCTTCAATTCCCGCAACAACTGCCGCAAATGGGCTTCGGCTTCGCCATCGAGATTGGCATTGGGTTCATCCAGCACCAACAGACAGGGATTTCCGAACAACGCCCGAGCCAGGCCGATCTGCTGCCGCTGACCGCCGGACAGAAATCCGCCGTCCTCGCCGACGTCAGAATCGTAGCCTTTGGGCAATTTCAGGATCATGTCATGGGCGCGAGCCAACTTGGCCGCCGCAATGACGTCCTCGGCACAGGCCTGGATATCCTGCAGCCGGGCAATGTTCTCGGCGACCGTACCGGGAAACAACCGGACGACCTGCGGCAGATAACCGACATAACGACCCAGCCCCTGATTGGCCCAGCGCCAGACGTCGACCCCGTCGAGCCGGACCACGCCGTCGTCCGGCCTTTGAATGCCGAGCAACAGCCGCGCCAGGGTCGACTTACCCGAGCCGCTCGGACCGACGATCCCCAAGGCCTCTCCGGCCGGCACCTCAAACCGGATACCGCGCAAGATGGATTGCTGCCGGGTACTGTAGAAGACCCGATCGACCGAAAGCGCGCCCGAGGGAGGCGGCAGTTCGAGCAGGTTTTCCTCTCCCAACTCGCCCTCCAGCATCTTGTTCAAGCGCTCGTAAGCCTTGCGCGCCTTGACGAAGTACTTCCAGCTGCCGATCACCATGGTGATGGGCGCCACGGCCCGGCCCATGATGATGGTGGACGCGACCATGATGCCCGGGGTGACGTGTTCCGCGTTGATGATCAACGCCGCTGCCGCCGCCATCTGCAAGATGCTGAGGAGGTTGCGGATGAACTTGGAGGTCGCATAGATCCCGCTCGATGCATCCACCGCCTGCACACTGCCGGACAGATGCAGATCGTGCATCCGTTCCCAGCGTGCCAGCAACGCATTCTGCATGCCCAACGCCCGGATCGTTTCGCCGTTCCGAAACGCCGCGCCGATGTAGTCACTGGCCTTGCGCTGCAGATCGTCGCCCTTGGCGTGTTTGTAGGCGGTCGCCTTCTCTTCATAAACCGTCAACCCGGACAGCACCAAGGCACCGATGACGGCGACGACGCACAGGATCGGGTGAAAGGCGTAAAGGACCAGGAAGTAGAAAGGAATCCACGGGATCTCGAACAATGCCTGAATACCGTGTCCGGACAGGAAGGATTCCAGCACGGAGATGTCATCCAGGGCATGGGCGTTCAAATTTCCCTGCTGCTTCAGCTGCAGCACATTGATCACCACCGGCCGGCGCAGGAGATGCTGAATGGCCACGCCGGCCCGCGCCAGCAAGCGCGCGCGGATCATGTCCAAAAAGCTGCTGCCCGCCAGCGCGAACCCGAAGATCAACAGCAACAGGACCAGCGTCTCGTTGCTGCGGCTGTGCATGACGCGGTCGAACACCTGCAGCATGAACAACGGCGTCGACAGCAACAGCATATTGATCGCCAGGCTGAACCAGCCGGCATAAACGAAATATTGCCGGCACTGGGACAACAAATCCCGCAGAGTGGTTGGTTGCATAGGCCGTCGAGTACCCGTAGCCGCTAGTTCTCTGGAGCTATACCGCCGTGTCCGTCAACCGGCCGATCAGCCGGCGATAACGGGCGATGCTCTCGTTTACGTCGTAATGGCGGCCAACATGTTGCCGCGCCCGAATTCCCAGCTGCCGCATCCGCAGCGGGTGATCCAGCACCGCCTCGATGGTATCCGCCAGCTGCTGCGGCGCAAAGAAATCGCATAACAAGCCATTTTCACCGTCGCGGATGACCTCCTGCACCGGTGCGGTATCGGAACCCACCACGACGCAACCGGTCGCCATCGCTTCAAGCATGGACCACGATAACACAAATGGCGGCGTCAAATAGACATGGACCGAGGAGACCTGGAGCAGCCGCCGGTAGGCCTCGCCGCGCAGCCAACCCAGAAAATGGACACGCGCCGGATCCACGTCCAGGTCCCGGCACAATTGTTCCCGATAGCTCTGCCCGCCTGGCAAAGGTGGACTGTAGGTCACATCGTCGCCCCCCGCCACCAGGACCCTCAGCCGCGGCCTGCGCCGCAGCAAGACCTGCACCGCAGCCAGAAACTGAGGAAATCCCCGGAACGGTTCCAGGCTGCGGGACACATAGGTCAGCACCTCGTCGCTAGCGGATAGCGATTCTCCGGTGGCCAGCGTAAACACGGCCTGCCGGGACGGCTTGAAATCGTCAAGATTCACCCCTTCGTGGATCTGCTGGATTTTCCCCCGCAATTCAGTCGGGAAACCGTCTCGTTGCCATGCCGTGGGACTCACTCCGGCATCGCAGTCGATCAGGCTCATCAGTTGCCCCGCGTTGAGACTGCGGATCAGGCTACGCCCTTCGACGGAAAGGGCGGTGCCCGGGAAGAAGTCGGCATCCCCGCCCTCGGCCCGGTAAAAGTATTCGAAGTACCCGAGCAGCGGCGTATCCGGAAAAACATCCTTGCAAAACAAAGGCTCCCCCCAACCGCTATGCGCCAGGATAATATCCGGCCGAAACCCGGCACGCTTGAGGCGCTCGAGCTGCTGCGCAACCGTCACGGCATGAGCAAGGTCCAGCCGAAAGCGTCCCCCCATGCCTTGCAATTCGGACGGCGAAGCCTGCAACCGGTAAAACCACCGTTCATACCAATCCTCCCGGACTTCCGCGGCCTCCGGCCCGGCGGTCTGCCCGACGCACGCGATCCTGTGCCTACCGGAAGCCCCAAGCGACTGAATCAAATGCTTAAACTGCCCTACCAGGTAGCGGTGGACGATCAATATGTTCACAGGAGGCGCGTCGGTTCTAGGTGAATGAAATGCCGTTGGCCTTTGCATTTGGCGGCTATCGATTATAATCGTGGTCCAGCAGACGCACTGACCGCGCTATCCGGTCCCAACCGGGTAGAGATGGAGTTGGCATAGGCGGTGGTCGTCCAGCCGAAGACACCCATTCAGTTCACAACTTCGATCGAACTATCAAGGAGTTTCAAAATGGCGACCCTTACCTCAACTACTTTAACAGCACTCGTACACGACTCGGCGCAAGGCGGCGGCAGCGACATCCAGCTTGATGGAAACCATGTCAGCAATACCGATCTCCTGCGAGATTTCCTTGCGGGAACCACGGGATTCACCTCCGGCAAGGGCTTCACGAGCAAGACCATCGGGACCGAAAAGGTCGTGTTTGTCAACGAAGGAAGTAGCTCCAAGATCAAGGCCGGTGACGCCGATGTCATATTCGGCAGCAGCGACGACAACAACATCACCGGTGGCAAGCAGGGCGGAACCACGATTTACGGCCTGGACGGCAGCGATACCATCAAAGGCTTGGGCAATACCGCGAACTTCATTGACGGCGGCGCCGGTAATGACAAAATCACCGCTGGCAAGGGAGGTGACACCATCTTCGGCAATGCCGGCAACGACAAAATCACCGGCGGCAAGAGCGGCGATGTGCTGATCGGCGGCGCCGGCAACGACACGATCAAAGGCGGCGGCGGCGACGACAAGATCTTCGGCAGCTCCGGCGACGACACCCTGAGTGGTGGCAAGGGCGCCGATACCTTCTACTTTGGCATCAGCGACGCGAAAGCGACCGATACCAGCGGCACGACCAACCCCGCAGTCACTGACCATGCAGACGAAGGTGTTCAGCGCGACACCATCAAGGACTTCGGCCAGGGCGACAAGGTCCTGATCGGCGATGACGTGGGCATCAAGAGCATCACCGAAAGCGGCAAGGACGTGGTCGTTTTGCTCGACAACGGCAGCACCATCACCCTGAAGGGCGCCAAGGGACATGTCGACTTGACCGACAAGACCGACCACCAGATCGACTGGAGCTGATCATCCAGGGCTGCTTCGACTCGCGCAGCCTTCGGATCAGCGCCAGACTCTGTCCTTCGTAAGAAAAAACCCGCACTCCCAGACCGAGTGCGGGTTTTTTTTTGACTCAACCCTACCCTCATCCGCTCCATGCGCCTGTTCACCTGCCGTTTTGGTTCGTTTCTGATCATCCGGGCCGAACTGGATTCGCCGCTTGAGCCACCGCTGAGACTGTTCGCCGACGGCATCCCGCTCGACAAGCCTTATCTGGGGGTTCCGCTCGCCGGCACCCGGGACTTTTTTCTGGTGGCGCGGGCGCCGGCCACCCTGACCAAGGCCGCAACCCTCGAACTGCAGGACTCCGCAGGCGCCCGCTTCGACTGGGCCATACCCCCCCGAACCGCTAGCGCCACGGCATGGAGCAAGCGAGTGGCGGCACCGGACTCGCTGACCTTGCTGAATACCCTGTTCAAGAACTTTACCGGGCTGTTCGGCGAGCAACCGGCCGACTTTTGGCTCGACCTGATACAGCGAATCGGTGGCCGCATCGACTCGACCACGATCACCCTGGCGGATGGCCGAAGCTATTTCCGGATCAGTCACCACCGGCAAAAGGTGACGCCTGGAGTGGTCCCGCTCCGATTTCTTCGGCCGGGGCAATCCGAACCCAATCCCGACTCGGTCGGCCTGTTGGACCCACGTTACTTGCACGGTCTGCTCGCCCCCAGATTCATCGAGGCAGCAGGCCCCCGCCCCCTGTTCATTCAGTGGAACGAGTCGGTTGTCCTGCCACTGATCACCACCCCCCCGGCGAATCCGGCCGTATCCGACGATCCCTTAGCCGCGATTCTCGCCGTCAACCCCGGCGATACCAGCGCCCTGGAAGAGTTCCTGCGGCACGTTGGCGGAATCAGACCGCCCTTGAACGCCGACGACCGGGCGCTGGCCGAAGGCCTGCGCAGCCGCATCACTGCGCTGGAGGGTCGAACGCTGGTGGGTTGGGCGGTCGACATCAACCGTCCGGGCGAACACATCGCCGTCGGCATCTCGGTGAACGGGCAGCTCCTTGGAACCGCCCAAGCCGATTTGCCCATCGGCAGAAGCCGGGGCGAAGAACCGGCGGGTAACCACGGATTCGCCTACGTCCTGCCGGCAAAGCTACTCGACGGCAAGGAGCACACGATCAGGCTGACCCTGCCGAATCGGCCGGATTACACGACGGGGCAATCCTTCAAGATCGGCAGTGCCCACTTTGACAGCGACTACCAGCTGGAAGGCGGGCGGCGGATCGCCGGCTGGCTGCGGGAGCGCTGCTTGGAGCGGCGACCAGCCACGGTCACGCTGTATCTCGATGGCTCCGCCACCAGCCACCGCCAGGTAGCGCAAGGCCGGAATGCGGAACTCGGCAAGTTTGAATTCGAGCTCCCGCACGGTCTCCAGGATGGCGCGGCTCATACCGCCCGCATCACGGTCCAGCGCGATGGCCGGGAACTGGCGCAACTGGGCGACCCTCTCGCCTACCAGGCCCGCTACCGCGGCGCCCTGGTGAAGTTGGACGCCACCCTGGTGGCCGGCTGGATCGTCAACGAAAGCGCGCCGGAGTTGCCGATCGCCCTGGACATGCATGTCAACGGCATCAAGGAATTCACCGCGGAGACCAAGCCGGTGCGGGATCGCAACGGACGCGGCGTGTTCGGCTTCACCTTCTATCTGGACGTGCCGAAGTCGGGCGAACGCTATCGATCCATCGCCTTTTACGTCGCCGGCACCCGCCACCGGGTGCTGGGGCCGGATCGGATACTGACGCAACCGGACAGCATCTTGGAATCGTTGAACAAGGCAACCGGCTTGCTACGCTCGACCGATCCCGACGGACGCACCCACGAATGGGTCCGGCGCCAGGTGCTGGAACCGCTGATCGGCGAACTGCGCAAATCTTCCAGCCTGCCGGCCAGCCTGACCTTGAATTTCAATCCCGTCATCCAGGCGGTCGAGCGGCGTCCCGCCGCCGAGATCATCGACGTGGTGGTGCCGGCCCATTCCGGGCTGGCGCAGACCCTGGCCTGCCTCGATAGCCTGGAGGCTGCCAACCCGGATAGGCGCTATGAAGTCGTGG
>VEPB01000566.1 GCA_012026715.1 Methylococcaceae bacterium
CAGGTCGCGGGTGCGTTCGTCGACCTTGCGTTCCAAGTCGGCGCGGGCTTGCTCAAGGAGTCTCTGCTGCAGCCTGTTTTCGAGGGTGATCGCGGTATAGCTGGAGAGATTGCTGATAAAGGGCTGGTAGACCTGGAACAGCGTGGTGTCATCGAGCCGGATGATGAAGGAACCGAAATGGTGGCGGGTGGATTCGATGGCGATGCAGTGCATGTCCGGTCGTTCCGCCAGGGCACATCTCAGATTCGACGAGGCGGTTATGGCTATGGGATGCTCCCCGAGTTGCATGCACCGTTTTTCGCAGGCCACGCAAATGCCGCAATCCAGCTCCCCTGCTCGGATGGATTTGCCTCCCAGGCAGATCAAGCAGCCGGCGATCCCCGGTATCGAAATCAGGGTCTGGGCATAGAATTCCGCGATACGGGTGGCGTCGGGCAAGGCAAAGACGATGTTTTGCGCCGCCAGAATCTGTCCCAGGATGCGTGCATCGGCCTTTTCCCAAGCCGGTTGCGGGCGATTGGCCATGGGCATGCGGTGCGGAACTGCTCGCCGGCGGTCTAGGATTTCTTCTCGGCCAACTCCTTGAGGAATTCCTCCGGCCGCATGTAGAACGGATTCCGGACGAGCTGCCCCTGCGCGACCATAAAGGGGTGTACCTTGAGCACGTTGAGCAGGGTGGCGCCGTCGAACAGGCGGGCGTCGTACTGGCAGATGCCGAGGAAGTGGTATTTCTCGCTGGCGGCGTTGATCAGGGCTTCAAACTCGATCAGCCGTTCCGAGCCCGGTATGCCCTTAAGCGCCCAGGACATTTCCCCCGCCCCGCGGGTTCCGCTGTAGCCCAGTCGGTCGGCATCATGGTAGCGGGATTTCATCCGCTCGACGGTTTCGACGGGGTCGAACCGGCCGTTGGCGCAGTAGGCGCGTTCGGCGCTGAACATCACGAAAGGCCCGCCGTCCTTGAGTTCGGGAATTTCCACACCGATGTCCCGGAACCAGGACAGCACGTCTTCGGCACTATTGACGTCGGTCATGTAGCGGACTTGTTCCCCATTTCCGAGGCCGGCCGCCAGGAATTCGGTGACGATCTTGCGGCGGTACTCTTCCTCGTCGAAGATCAGGCACATGTGAGTTCCCGCCGGGAACCGTTCTTGGGTGAATCCCATGTCGACGAGGCGCTGCGGGCTGTTCATGGCGGTTCTCCTGGCGGAAAGGGTGCCGATCTGGCGGTAATGCCGGGCACGAAGCTGGACCCGCATCCCCGGAGAAATGCATCAGGGCGGGTCCCGAAAATTCCGGCTGTGACTTCAGTTTAGAACCGAAGCCGGGAAGCTGTTGAGGCTGGCAAAAGCACCCGGTGAGAGGAAGCGGTGGGGCAGCGGGACGATGTGGTGACGTCGAGGGTGGGGCGGCATCGCCGACCGCTGATGCCGGCCCCGTGAGGCGTTCCGGTCTAGCAAACCGCCGATGGAGTTAGCGCTTGCCGCGGTCGCCAGGAAACCGCGTTTTCCGGTGACGGCCGCCGATAATTCCGGGAAGGATACAATCCGCGCTTCCCCGGCGCTGTCAGTCATTTGGTTCCGGCAGCTCCGGATCCGATTGGAATTCGAAACCGACCCGGTGATCGTGCGAATCGGCGTGGCGCCGGCACCAGCTGACCTTGCCGGCGATCCGCATCGGGCTGGAGGCTCCGTAGAGGCGAATCTCCAGATTCCAGCGCTCGCCCGGTTCCAGCGCGTGTTCGAGGTTTACGCAAACGCCTCCCAAGGAAAGGTCCAGGCAATGCCCTTCCAGTTCTCGGGTACCGTTGCCCGCGCGGAGTCTGACGTCGCCCATGGCCCGGATTCGGTTCTTGCGGCGGTTTTCGGTGCCGGGGCGGCACAACGCGTCGGCCACCGCACCCAGTTCATCACCCTGCATCAGGGTATCGGTCAGGAGGTTGCGCAAGGTTTTCGAGACCGCCGGGTCCTCGACCTTGACGATCAGCTTTTCCAGTTCGGATGCCAGTGCCTGGATACGGCTAAATGCACCGTCGCAGGGGGGATACGTGACGCTAGTAGTCATTGCGGTCTGCCCTCGCTATGGATGAACACAGATTCTCGATGCAATCGGCCTGGCGTACGGTGTCCCGCTCCAGGGTGCGGCAGGCTGCCGCGAATTCGCTCAGTTCCGAGAGCTGGACATCGCCGGACGGCCGCCAGTCTGCAAGATGCCGATATAGCGGCGCCAGGTCCTGTTGCAGCGAAAGGATTTCTTGTAGGGATTGGAGGAGGTCTTGTTTGGCAATCATGAGTGTCGTCGTCGCGCCTGTACATTGAAGTTCCACGGTCATTGCGGCCGCCGCCCGAAGCCGAACGCCGCACCGCTCAGCCGGAGTTGGCGGTTTCGGCGATCATGCACGGGCTGATTTGGCCATCGACCCGCTGAATGTGGTTGACCAGCCAATCGGTGAGCTGCTTATACATGCGCAGCGCGAGATCTTGGTCGCCGCCGCTGGCGGCGTATTCCCGGCGAAAACCGAGGAAGGTCTCGATGAACTGCTGATGCGCGGTCTTGTTGAGATCGGCCACCGGGCACTGAAAGCGGTCCATGCACAGCTCTTCGCGATGGAAATGCCATTCGGTGTAATACTGCAACAGGTTGAGGATGGTCTTGATCTTCTGCACCGACTGGCCCGACTCGATCAGTTCGGCCAGCTCGTTGATGATGTCGATCAAATACTTGTGCTGCACGTCGAGCGCCCGGTTTCCAGTGCTCAACGCGTCGGACCAGGACAGTTTCAGGCTTGCCGTCATCTCGATTTCCCTCAAGAAATAAGGTGGAATTGAGTGTAGTAGAAAAGTGACAGCCCGCGTTCACGAGCCCGGCGGGCGCGGCCCTGGACTAAACTGCCATAGAACCCGACCCGTGTTTTTCGTGACTGCTGGAGGTTGCCGATGATCGAGGCGAAACTGCCCCTTTCCGAAGTCATCCTGGATTCGCTCAACGATGGCCTCTACGTTTGCGACCGGGACCGGCGGATCGTGTACTGGAGCAAGTCGGCAGAACGCATCACCGGATGGAGCGCTTCCGAGGTGGTGGGCCGGCGTTGTTCCGACGATGTCCTGGCCCATGTCGATCAGGACGGCCGCCAGCTATGCGGGGAGGAATTCTGTCCCCTCCACCGTTGCATGGTGACCAACCACGCCAGCAGCTGTCCGCTGATCGTGTTCGGATTGACCAAGCGCGGCGACCGGCTGCCCATGACGGTATCGGTGGCCCCCATTCACGGTGAGGACGGCCAGGTCGTCGGTGGCGTCGAGACCTTCCACGATTTTTCCGAAACCTACGCCAATCTCGAGCGGGCGCGCAGGATCCAGACCCTGGCGCTGGACCATGAACTGCCGATCGATTCCAGGGTGAAGTTCGCCACCCAATACCTGCCGCACGACATGATCGGCGGAGACTACTTCGCGATTCGAGCGCTCGATTCCGAGCGCTACGCCTTTTTTCTGGCCGACGTGATGGGGCACGGCGTGGCCGCAGCCCTTCACACCATGCATTTGAGCGCTCTGTGGAGCCGGTTCTGGCGCTATCTGGACGATCCGGCGGAGTTCGCCGGCCGGTTGAACCGCGAGCTGTGCCAGGTGGTCAAGGACGAATCCTTCGCCACCGCCATCTGTGGCGTGCTCGAGGCCTCCGAGCGCCGGATCCGGCTGATCTCCGCCGGCGGCCCCCCCATCGTGGTGTTCGACCGGGCCGGCCAGGTTCGTCAGCTCAAGTGCTCCGGACTGCCCTTCGGTACCTTCGCGAACCTCACCTACGAAGAGATCGATTTTGTCTGCGACGCCGGCGATACGCTGCTGCTGTTCACCGACGGCGCCGTCGAGGTCTGCGATGCCGGCGGCAATCTGCTGGGAACCGACGGGCTGGTGCAAGTTCTCAAGTCCCTCGGCTATCCCGAGGCGCCCATCGACATCGCGGCGCTGCAGAAGGCGCTGCTGACCTACGGCGACGGCATCCGCCTGGACGACGACCTGACCTTGCTGGAGTTCCGGTTTACCTGACGCCCCGGCTTGTCGATGCGTCCAGCCTGGCGCGCGGCGGTGCGGGTTTGCGGCGATTCTGCGATACACTAGCCCGGCCCGCCGCCGGGTGGGCCTATGCCCCGCATCCGCCCTTCAGCAGGACGAGCCATGACTGCATTTCTCAGCAAACTCACTGCCAGCGTGGAAACCTACCTGGGACGGGAATCCCTGCCCTGGCTGGCCGAATCCAGCGGCGAGGAAGCCGATGCAATCGGTTCCCGCGCCTTGTCCAGGCTCCACCGCCGGGAGGTAGAGCGCCAACGCAACTTGGAACGCATCGTCGAACTGGCCTCGGAAGAACTGCAGGAAGAGGTTTCCGACGACGCGGTGGCAGCGGATTGGCTGGCGGTTTATTTCGATCTGGCCCAGGACGTGGGCCACGAGACGGTCCAAGTCCTGTGGGCGCGGCTGCTGGCCTTGCAAATCGCGCTTCCGGATGCGGTCTACAAGCGTACCCTGGTCCACCTGCACCGCATGGAACAATGGGAAGTGGAGGCCTTCGCCGAGTATTGCTCCTTCGCGTTCGCCTTCGAAAGCGGCTGGCGCTTCGTGTTCGACGAAACCCTTACCCGCCAGGAAATCTGGGGCTATGTACGCGGCAACGACTATACCCAGCACTTCATCAATATCGGGTTGCTGACCCCGGAATTGACGCTGCTGGCGGCGGCATCGTCCAAGGGCCTGCGCATCCGCTATTACGAAAAGGAGTACGAGCTGGCCGGCCCGCCGGCGGCGGCTTCGGATCAACCCGCAGAGCCGGCTCAGGTGGGTTATCGCCGCTTCACCGTGGCCGGCCAGCAGCTGACCAAGGCGATTCGGGCCAAAACCTATTACGGCTATGCCCGCAATGTCATCAAGGCGCTTGAGAGCGAACGGCGGATCGAGTTTAGGCCGGTCGAAGACGATGGCGGCGCGGGGCCGTCAACAACGACGGCCGCCTGACGGGCGCGATCCGCCGCTCCGGTAAACCCGTCGGCTGGCTGTTCCCCGACGTATCCGCGCTACTTCCCTCAGATGGAATCCCTCCTCAAGCTCCTGATCCTCGATGATCACGAGGCGAGTTACCAGCGTATCCTGGAGACCCTGAACCAAGCCGGCGTTACCGTGGAGGGACGGCGGGTCCGGAGTCATGCCCAGCTGATCGAGACTCTCGGCGAAGGCGGCTGGGATGCCGTGCTGGCCGATTTTCCGCTGCCTGGAGTCGATCTCCTGACCTGCCTCCACTCCATCGGCGCCCAAGACCCGAATTTGCCGGTTTTGGTGGTTTCCGCCGACATCGGCGAGGAACAGGCGGTCGAACTGATGAAGCAGGGCGTGTGGGATTTCGTTCTGAAATCCAGTCTGGCGCGGCTGCTGCCGGCGATCCGCCGGACGCTTCGGGAAGCCGCCGACCGCCGTGCGCGGGAGGAAGCCGAACATGCCCGGACGGAGAGCGAAGCGCTGGCGGGGCTCATCTTCGATACGGTACCGGAAGCGATGCTGGTGGTTGATGACCAGGGAACCATTGCTCGGGCCAATCGCGCCGCTGAAGCGGTGTTTGGGTACCAGCGCGACGAATTGCGTGAATTGTCGGTGGAGCGGCTGATCCCGGCCGCGTACCGCCAACGCCACCGTGGCGCACGCGCCGCATTCGCCGCCAGTCCGACGCCGCGCCCCATGGGCCAGGGCCTCAATCTGGTGGGTCTGCGCCGCGACGGCAGCGAGTTTCCGGTGGAAATCAGCCTGGGACCTCTGGACGTGGGTGGGCGTCCCCACGTGGTCGCGACCATCGTCGACATCACCGAGCGCCGCCGCGCCGAGCTGCTGCTGCAGCGTTACGCCCAAATCGTCGAGACCGCGGGCGAGTTGCTTGCCTTCGTCGACGCAGACGGCAATCATCAGGTGGTCAATCCCGCTTATGCCAGCCTGTTCGGAAAGACTCCGGACCAGTTGCGGGGCCAGCCGCTCCAGGTTGCGCTGGGCGAGGCAACCTACCAGCACATCAACGGAGACTTTGCCGCCGCCCTGAACGGGACTGCGCTGAGCCTCAGTTTCCAATTCCCGTGTCCCGCCGGAGAACCCCGGACCTTGGCGGGCGAGCTGAGACCTTTCCGTTCCGCAGGCACGGTCAGCGGAGTGGTGCTGAGCCTGCGCGACGTGAGCGAGATGCGGGCCGCCCAACAGGCTTTGGAGGCTTACCGTCAACATTTGGAGGAACTGGTTTCGGCCCGCGCGGAGGCCTTGCGGCAACAAACCCGCTACCTCAGAACCCTGATCGACGGTTTTCCTTTCGAAGTCTGGTTCAAGGACACCAAAAGCCGTTATCTGGCGGTCAATCGGGCCGCCGCCGAGGCTATCGGCATCGACGTTCGCCAGATGGTGGACCATACCGATGAACAGTTGCTGCCGCGGGAACAGGCCCAGCGCTACCGCAGCGACGATTGCGAGGTGATGGCCAGTCGCCAGCGCAAGACGGTGGAAGTGCAGGTGGGCGAGGGCGACCAGACCCGCTGGATCGAAACCTACAAGGCGCCGGTGCTGGACGATGACGGCACGGTCCTGGGCACCGTCGGCTATGCCCGCGACATTAGCGCCCGCAAAACCCTGGAAGCGGTTCGGGAAGCGGCGCTGGTCCAGGCGGAACGGCTGGCGCGGGTGCGCAGCGAGTTTCTCGCCAACATCAGCCACGAGATCCGGACTCCTCTCAATGCCATCCTCGGGCTGGCCAGGATCGGCCAGCGCGAAACCCGGGGGCGGCGGGTCCAGGACACGTTCGCGCGGATTCTCGATTCCGGCCGCCATCTGCTGGCCATCGTCAATGACGTGTTGGACTTCTCCAAGATCGAGGCCAACAAGCTGGAATTGGAGGAAGCCCCGTTTCGGGTCGACGAGCTGATCGACCGGGCCGTGGAGCTGACTGCGGAGAGCGCTTTTGCCAAAGGCTTGGGATTTTCCGTCGAGGAGGCCCCCGACCTGCCGCGGCAATGCGTCGGCGACTGCCTGAGGGTGCTGCAGGTGCTGGTCAACATCCTGTCGAACGCCGTCAAATTCACCGAAACCGGCTCGGTCAGCCTGCGTGCCTGGCGCGATCTGGACCGGCTGAAGTTCGAGGTGGCCGATACCGGCATGGGCATGAGCGCGGATCAGCTCGACCGGCTGTTTCAGCCTTTCGAGCAGGCCGACGGCTCCACCACGCGGCGGTTCGGCGGTACCGGCCTGGGTCTTGCCATCTGCCGGCGGTTGATCGACCTGATAGGAGGAGCCATCGAGGTGAGCAGCCAGCTCGGCGAGGGCAGTTGCTTCGTGCTTTCCATCCCGCTGAGGGACGCCGAGGCTGCGCCGAGCGGAACCGGTGGCAGTCTGGTACTGGCCGGTTTTGATCCCGGCGAATCGGGCCATCTGCTTGCCCAGCTGGAACGCTGGCAGGTACAGGCCACCGTTGCCGAACCCGCCGAGGCGCTAAACCGCCGCTGCGATCTGCTGGTCATCAGCCAGCCAGCGCTGGCGGATTTTTCCGAGGCCGATCTGAGTCATGCCCTGGCGCGTGATCAGCGCATCGCCATCGTCGCTGCTTCAGCCCAGTTCAGCGCCGGCTTGCCGCGAAACCTGAGCCAGCACATCGGGGTCGTGACGCGTCCGTTGCGGGTACGCCAGCTGCTCGCCACGCTGCGGGGCCAACTCACCGGAACCGTGGTCGAATCGTCAACGAGCCAGCGCCTCCGCGGCCTGGTCATCCTGGCGGCCGAAGACAATGAAATCAACCGGCTGATTCTCAAAGATCTGTTGGTCCATGAAGGCGCCTCCGTCATGCTCGCGGAAACCGGTGCGCACGCGGTACGGGTGGTGGCGGCGCGCGGTCCGGAAGCGTTTGACGCGGTACTGACCGATGTCCAGATGCCGGAAATGGACGGTTACGAAACGACCCGGCAGATCGCGCGGGTGGCCCCGGGCTTGCCGGTTATCGGACTGACCGCCTACGCCTTGCCGGAGGAACGGGCGCGCTGTCTGGCGGCCGGCATGGTGGAACACATCAGCAAGCCCATCGACCCGGACCGGTTGGTGACGGCGATCCTGGCTCATTGTCCGGCAGGCGGACGCAAAAAATCACCCGAGGTCACTGGGGGAGCGCTGGCGGAGTCCGACCATCCCCAACTGCCCATACTCGATCGCAACGCCCTCGCGCTGCGTTACTCCGGACGCGGCTCGCTCATTGAAAAATTAATCCATGTCGCAGTCGCCAGCAGCAGGGAAGCTAGGGTAAAGTTGCGGCAAGCGGCCGATGCTGGCGACTTGCCTAGCCTTCGGTTCCTGGCCCACTCCGTCAAGGGAATGGCCGGTAACCTGGAGGCGCCGCGCAGCGCGGAAGCGGCCCGACTCCTGGAAACGGCAGCCCGCGACAGTCATCCGGAAGCTCCCGCCTTGGGGCTGCGTCTTTCGGGCGAGTTGCAGTTGCTGGAGGCCGAGCTGACCGCCTATCAGAGCTCATGAGAACCGCAATTTTATACCCCCAGTGAAACCCCGGCCGCGCATCCTCACCGTCGACGATCAGCCGGAGAATCTGCTGATTCTTGAAGATCTGCTGGGCATCCACTATGACGTGGAGGTTGCCCGGGGCGGCCAGGAAGCGCTGGCACTGCTCGACGCCGGTCCGCCGGTCGACCTGATCCTGCTGGATGTGGTGATGCCCGCCCTGGACGGCTTCGAAATCTGTCGCCGCATCAAACTGTCCCCGGACCACCGCCATATCCCCGTCATTTTCCTCACCAGCCTGGACAGCGTGGCGGACGAGGAATATGGCTTGTCGTTGGGAGCGGAGGACTTCATCCACAAGCCGTTCTCGCCTCCGGTGGTGATGGCCCGGGTCCGCAATCACCTCAAGTTGGGTCAGGCGACCCGGCAACTGCGGGAACACAATGAGCAACTGGAACGGCTGGTGGCCGCCCGCACCGAGGAGGTCCGCCGCCAGACCATTCAGCTGGTGCGGCGGGAGCAGGACCTGGTCGCGGCCCAGGACGCCACCATCATGGCGTTCTGCGCCCTGGCGGAAACCAGGGACAACGAGACCGGCAACCATATCCTCCGTACGCGGCACTATATCAAGGCACTGGCGCAAGCTCTCCAGGACCATCCCCACTATCGCCGGGAGATGAGCGACGAGCGCATCCTGCTGCTCTACAAATCGGCGCCGCTGCACGATCTCGGCAAGGTCGGCATCCCCGATTCGGTGTTGCTGAAGCCGGGACCGTTGAATCCGCAGGAGTGGGAAATCATGAAGCGGCACTGTGAATTTGGCCGGGATGCCATCGACATGGCCGCGCGGGAGCTGGGATCGTCCGAAGATTTCCTGCGCTGCGCCAGGCAGATCGCCTACTGCCACCACGAGCGCTGGAACGGCAAGGGGTATCCGCAGGGCCTGGCGGGTAGCGCAATTCCCTTGTCGGCTCGGCTAATGGCCATCGCCGACGTCTACGACGCGCTGATTTCCAGTCGGGTCTACAAGCCGGCCTTTCCGCCCGAGCAGGCCAAGGCCATGATCCTCAGCGAGCGCGGCAATCAGTTTGATCCCCAACTGGTGGATGTTTTCGGCGAGATCGCCGGAGCGTTCGACGAGATCGCCGCGCTTTACCGGGATCCGCCCTACCGCGGTTTGCACCATCCGGTTTCCGGGTGGGTAGCCGCCAACGTCGGTCTCGCCGCAACCAGGGAGCCGAACAAGGCTTAGGGCTGGCTTGCCCGGGTTCGCTCAGGTTGGTATTGACTTCGCCGGTGCCGCGGCGAAGAATCGCGCTAGACTGAGAGAGCCCATTCTATCGGCGGAGGTATAACCCATGTCCCCCCGATTTCTGCTCGCCCCGGCCTGCGCCGGGTTAACCTTGATGGCTACCGGCTGCAGCGGCGATGCCTTGCACCGGCTGGCTTACGGCGCGGTCCAGAGCGCCGGGCAGCAGCGCTGCCTGGTGAACTCGCCCGCCAACGAAAGCATTGGCTGCCTGGACAATGTCAGTTTCGACGAATACCAGCGGCAGCGGCGAGAGGTCGCTTCCACCCGCTGACCTCAGTCATCACGGCAAGACCTCGACGCGATTGCGGCCGTTCTCCTTAGCCCGATAAAGGGCGTCGTCGACCCGCTTGAGCAGGCTGGTGGAGTCGTCTTTTTCCACCGTCACGGTCACTCCGAAGCTGGCGGTCACCGAGCCGACGACGGTCAGGCCGCCGTCGGCAATCGAACTTTTCAGCTTGTCTGCCAGTTGGCGCGCGCCGTCCAGGTCGGCGTTCGGCGCCAGGATGATGAACTCCTCCCCGCCCCAGCGCGCCAGCGTGTCCACGGAGCGCAGGTTGTGCCGGACGATTTCGGTGACTGCGCGCAGCACCTCGTCACCCACCGCATGACCGTAGGTATCGTTGACCTGCTTGAAGTGGTCGATATCGTACATGATCAAGGCCAGGTCGGACTGGTAGCGCTTGGCCCGCGCCAGCTCCACTTCAAGCTTGGAGGCGAAGGCCCGCCGGTTGGCGATCCCGGTCAATTCATCGGTGGTCGCCAGGCGGCGGTGCTCTTCTTCGGCCTGCTTGCGTTGGGTAATGTCCTCGAACACCACCACCACCCCGTCGATCCGGTGGTCCTTGCGAATCGGCGTGCACACGTAGGAAACCGGAAAACAGCTGCCGTCGTGGTGCCAGAACACTTCATTGTCGCGGCGGCGTTCTTCGCCGTCCTGCAGGGTCAGAAACACCGGACATTCCGACTCCGGATAGGGGCTGCCGTCCGACCGGCGGTGGTGCCACAGATCATGGCTGCGGCGGCTGAAGAACTCCTCCTCGGTATAACCGAGCATCTGGCGGGCGGCCGGGTTGACCAGGGTGTGTTCGCCATTGGCATTGAGGGTGAGGATACCCTCGCCGGCGCTGTTCAGGATCAGTTCCAGCTCGTTGCGGAGTTGCTCGATGGTCTTCTGGGCCCGCACCCGCTCGCTGATGTCGATGGCATAGATGCGCACCAGGGCGCTCTCGGCCACATAGGAAATGTAGAGCTCAAAGACGTCGCCGCCGAGTTGCACTTCGCGCACCGTGACCGGCGCCTCATCTCCTGCACCGGAAGGCTGCAGCAAGTCCTGGAGGGAAGCCAGCAGCGGATGTTCCAGGCCCAGGTCCTTCAGATCAGGGAAGCGCTGCTCGGCGGCCGGATTCAGATAAGCGATGCAGGCGCGGCTGTCGATTTCCAATACCGGATTGGGGTTCAACCGGGGATGGGAGGCGAGCCGGATGATCTCCTCCTGGGCCCGCTGCTTTTCGATGCCGAGGCGGATGCGCAGCAGCAGTTCGTCCATCTGATAGGGCTTGGCCAGATAGCTGAAAGCCCCCTTGTCGGTGGCTTCGATGGCGGTGGCCAGCGACGCGTGGCCGGTCAGCACGATCAATTCGGTGGTTGGCGCCATGGCCTTGATCCGTTCGATGACCGCGATGCCGGTCATGTCGGGCAGCCGCAGATCCACCAGCACCAGATTGAAGCGGTTGCGGCCGGTCAGCTCGACCGCATCGGCGCCGCTGGAGGCGACGCTGATCCGGTAACCCTTGACGCGCAGAATATCGCCCAGGGTCTTCCCGATCATGGGATCGTCGTCGACGATGAGAATGTGCGCGGCTTCAACCATGGTCCTGACCGGCCCGCCAGTCCTGCCGCCCCGGAATTCGGCATCCGGCCGCCGACATCCGCGGATCTTCGGGAACTGTTGCTGAGATCGTTGTCATGGGCCTCGGGGAAATCTGTGCAATCCAATAATAGTGGATTACGCGATGTGCTCTTCGGCTACCGCCTCGCTCAGCTGGGGCAGCCACAGGGTGAAGGTCGTTCCCTTGCCCGGCTGGCTGTCCACCTCGATGCGGCCGCCATTGGCTTCCATCAGATTCTTGACGACCACCAATCCCAGGCCGATTCCGCGGGCCTTGGTGGTAAACAGCGGCTGAAACAGCTGGTCGCGGTGGACAGGACTCAGGCCGACGCCGGTATCGCGCACCGCCACGACGATCCAGCCGTCATCTTGGTTTGCTTCCAGCCGTAAGATACCGCCTTCCGGCATCGCCTCGTAGGCATTGCTAATCAGGTTCCGCAGCACCTGCTGAAGCTGGAGCGGATCGGCCAGCAACGGCGGCAAGTCGGCGGGAATCGCCAGACCGACCTCGACCCGGGAGGGACGCTGGCACGTCTCCAGAGTCTTTTGAATCAATTGGCCGAGATCGACCGGCAGTCGATCCGGACTGCGGGTTCTGACCGAATCCAGCAGATCGCCGACGATGCGGTCGGCGCTCCCCACTTCGCCGTCGATGATCCCCAGGTACTCCTGCACCGTCGCGTTCGATTCCGGCAGTACCGCATGCAGGAAGTAAACCGCGTTGCTGATCACCGCCAGGGGATTGCGCAGTTCGTGGGCGACGCTGCCCGCGATCTGCCCCAGCACCGCCAGTTTCTCTTTCCGGACCAGTTCTTCCTGAGCGTTCAACAGTTGTTGGGTACGTTCCCGCACCTTGCGTTCCAATTGTTCGTTCAAGCGCCGGATATAGTCTTCGGCCCGCTTGCGCTCGCCAATATCGCGCAGGATCCCGATGGCCACCCACTGCTCCTTCAACGTGGTGGCGGACAGCGACAGTTCGGCCGGAAAAATCGAACCGTCGCGCCGCAGCGCCTCCAACTCGAAGATCTGGCCCTGCAGCGCCTGATCGCCGGTGGCCTGGAGATGGCGGAAGGTGAGGAGGAACCGTTCATGGGATTCGCCCGCGACCAGAAACTCCCGCAATGACCAGCCCCACACCTCTTCGGCACGGTAGCCGAAGATCGCTTCGGCCGCGGCATTCCAGTAGCGCAGCTGGCCCTCGCGGTCGACCATGATGATCGCGTCGAGGGCGGCGGCGCTCATCACCCGGAACATTTCCTCGCTGTCGTGCAGGGCCAGTTCGGTTCGGCGCCGCTCCTCCAGTTCCCGTTCGAGCAGCCGGTTGGCGTGACGCAGCTGATCGGTGCGCCGCGTCACTTGTGCCTGCAGGTTGCTGCGACGGTGGGCCAGTTCCAGATCGCGCGCTTGAATCTTTTCCAGCATCTCGTTGAAAACTTCGGCCAGTACGCCGACTTCGTCGCGGCCGTAGCTGGCGGCTCGCACGCTGTAGTCGCCGCCAGAGGAAACCGTTTGCATGAGTTGGGCAAGATCCTTGAGGGGAGAGACGATCCGGCGCTGCAGCCGGATCATCAGGAGGACCGCGGCGGCAGAGGTGATCGACGCGGTCGCGAAGATCACCCCGCTATCCTTCGCGATCTCGCGGTAGAACGGGCGCAGGTCGGAGCGCAGGTAGATGCGGCCGACGGTTTCTCCCTTGAAGGCGATCTCGCGGGTCAGGTTAAGGCTGGTACGCTCGAAGCGGTGGCTGCCCGTCGGCGGCGGTGATGCCGGCAAGCTGGCGCGGGCGGCGTCCGGATACACCGCGAAGAGTTTGCCGTTGCGGTCGTAGATTGCGGCACCCAGAACGGTCGGGATGGTGCGCAGTGCCGCCAGCGTTTCAGCGGCGGCCTGAGGGTCGTCAAACAGGATGGCGGTGGCGGCATTTAGTCCGATGACGCCGGCATAGGTTTCCAGCTCGTGCGCCATGCGCTCGCGGCCATCGATCCAGCCGCGGCCGATCAGCAGCACGCTGAACGCGATCAGGGGCACCGCCGAAGTCAGCAGTCCGGCCCAGATCAGCTTGCGCAGCATCGAGCTGGAGCGTTCGGAGCGGGTTTCAGTCATCGTGCTTCCCCTTCTCCCGGCAGTCGCCGCGCCAGCTTGAGCAATTGCGAGCTGATGTTCAGACCGGCCCGGCGCGACGCCGCCAAATTGATCTCGAAGTGGATCTTCCGGTTTTCCGGAAAGAAGTTGATGATGACGCCGCGTTCCCCATAACCCTCGCTGTCGCCGATGGTCAATACCGGACGCCGGCCGATGGCCGCGAGTATGCGGGACAGATCGGCGCCGGCGGCCCGGCTGATGAAGGCGACGTCGCAGCGATCCCAGGCGATGGCCTCGGTCGGCGGCAGGATTTGCCAGGGGCGGCCGTCGACGGTTTCGGCGCGGATCGGATCGAGCGCCTGGCCAAAAGGGTCGCCGCCCACCAAGCACAGCCGCAAGGGTTCCCGGCTGGAACCGTCCGGCCACTGGATGAGGCGGGCGAAATGATGGATATAGGCGGCTTTGACGTCGTATTCGCCCGGCCCGGTTTGGTCCGCTGCCGCAATCCCGCTCAGCAGGGCGGTCAACAGCGCCAGCAGCGCCCGGAGCGAACTGGCCATGAGCGCCTCAGAACCGGTAGCTCAGTTTCAGCCGGTAATCCCGGCCATCCTGCACGATCACATCCTGGGTCAGTTCGGAACCGCCGGGATGGGCGTAGCGGACATCGAACAGGTTGTAGAGACTCAGGGAAATGTCCAGACTCCCGAATAGCCGCTCGCTCAGCAGGGTCAGGTTGGTGAGCACGGCGCCGTGGGCGGTGCCGCCGCCCAGGGTCTTGCGCTCGCCAACGTATTGCAGTTCCAGTCCCGCCCGCAGCTTCTCGCTGATGAAATCCAGCGGCGCCGACAGATTGGCTTTCGCCATCGCCACCGGCGAGTTCGCCAGCAATCGGCCGGTATCGATCACCCGGCTGTTCTGCCAGGCGTAGCTGGCGCGCAGGCGGGTGCCGTTGTCCCAAATCCGCTCCAATTCCAGCTCGGCGCCGATGGCTCTGAGCCGGCCGACGTTGCGGAACACCGCGAGGCCATCGGTCGGGTCGATGATCTGGTCGATCTGATTGCGGCTCTGGTTGAGGTAGCCGTTGACGGACATTCGGAAGTTGGGCTGAAAGTAATGCTCCAGCACCATCTCGTAGCTGGTGATGTGCTCCGGCCGCAGGGCGGGATTGGGCTTTTGGGAGACGTTGTCGGTATAAAAGCGCTCATAGGCGTTCGGCGCGCGGAACGCGGTTCCGTAAAGCAGCTTGACGGTGGTGCTGTCCAACGGAGACCAGATCAACGCGATACGGGGGTTGAGGGCGTTGCCCACCGTGGAATACTGGTCGTAACGCAGGCCGGCGTTGATCAGCAGGCCCGGCAGCACGGTGATTTCATCCTGAACATACACGCCGACGCGGACATTTTGGCGCCGCTCCCTCAGGCTGTAGCGGAGCGGATTGACGTCGAAATTGGCCAGGTCCTGGTGGAAATTGTCCTGGAGTTCGGCGCCGGAAACCCAGCGGTGGCGGTCGTATCGGCCCGATAGCCGGAGCTCCCCCCCCCAGGATTCGGCCTGAACGCGATCCCGGTTGAGGGGGGCGGCGTTGATGGGATAGAACCCTTGATTGGCGTAGTGGCCGTAAAACAGCCGGCCGTAGAGGTTCGCCAGGTCGCCCAGCTGATGCTCGTAGGCCAGGTTGGCAAAGGCGTAGGTGTCGTCGGTGCGGAAGCGGGGATCGTTGAAGGTGGTACCGTAGGCCGCCGTCGGTACCTCCTTGACGCGATCCGAATAGGCGCCGGTGAAGCTGAATCCACGGTAGTTGAGCTTGCTGAAAATGTTGTGGTAACGGTCGCCGTCGATCCCGCGGGCGATGCCGTGATCGGTCGCCGGACTGTCGAATTCACGGAAGTAGACGTCGGGTCCCTTGCGATCCGAACGGGAGCCGGAAACCAGCCAATCCAGGCCGTTCGAACGCTTGCCCCCGGCGCTGATGCGTTCTTTGTCGGTGCCGAAGTTGGCTACCGAGCCGGTCGCTTCCACTCCGCCAAAATCGCTGCCGTTCTTGGTGATGACGTTGATGACGCCGTAAACCGCGTTGCTACCGTAGATCGAGGATCCGGGGCCGCGCACGATCTCGATGCGTTCCACCAGGTCCATGTCGAGGGGAAACTCGGTGCCGATGGTGGCGGTATCGAACACCGGATCGTTGATGCGGTAGCCGTCCACCAGCAGCAGCACCCGGCTGTTGTAGTCCCCCGAACGGCCGAAACCGCGCACCCCCAGGTATTCGTAATTGCGGTCGTAGCTGGTGAAGAAGCCGCGCACGCTGCGCAGGGCGTCCGCCAGGGTGCGGTAGCCATACTGCTGGATGTCGGCGGCGGTGATGATGGTGGTGGAGGCCGGCGCTTCGGTGGTCTTTTGGGGGAACCGGGAAGCCGAGGAAACCTCGACGTCCATCAGGGCCTCGATGGGTAGTCCGGTCAGATCGCGGGTCTGGGTGACGGCCTGAGCCGCCTGCGCCAGGATCGCCAGGACCAGCCAGGTCAGGGGCGACGGACGTCGGGTCGGGGGCCGACGACTGTGGCGGAGGGCCGTGTTCATCGCGGTGAACCTTGGGTGCGTTTTGATGCGCCGGTGGCGACCGTTCCGTCGTTGGGGCGGATCGCCGTGCCGGATGAAAGGGCAAGTATAGGTCTGCCCGCGATTTCCGAATCGAGGCGGGAACGGCCGGTCGATGGCGATGCTCTTAGGCTAAGTCATCGAGGCTTTTCAACCTGTAAATCCTTGCGCCGCTTGCCGGTGACGAGGCTAACTCGCTACCATCTCCCCATGATCGAACAGCTCGCGACCCTCACCGACCATTTTCTGATTGCCATGCCGGCACTGGACGATCCGTTCTTCGCCCGCACCGTCACCTACTTGTGTCAGCACGGGCCGGAGGGAGCGCTGGGGATCATCGTCAATCGCCCGTCGGAGTTGATGCTGAGCGATATCATGGAACAGATGAACATCGATATCTTGGAACATGACAAGCTCGCCGCCATACCCATCTATTTCGGCGGACCGGTTCAGCCGGAGCGCGGTTTCGTGCTGCACGAACCGAGAGGGCGGTGGGATTCCACCCTGGCGGTTTCGGAGCATATTTCCCTGACCACCTCCCGCGATATCCTGGAAGCCATCGGACGGGGCGACGGACCGCAAAACATTCTGGTGGCGCTGGGCTATGCCGGCTGGGGCAGCGGCCAGCTGGAGCGGGAGATCGCGGAGAATTCCTGGCTCAACGCGCCGGCGGAGACCTCCATCATCTTTCGCCAGCCCTCGTCGCTGCGTTGGAAGGCGGCGGCCGAGCTCATGGGGGTGGACATCTCGCTGTTGACCGGCCAGGCCGGCCACTGCTGACATGCGGACCTGGGTCGATTCGTCCAAGGTGGCGCTGGATGCGGGGGTTTTTCTCGGCTTCGATTTCGGCGAGAAGCGGGTCGGAGTCGCCGTGGGTCAGGCCGTGACCGGCACCGCCACCGCGCTGGAGACCATCCGTACTTCCAACAAGGCCGAGTTTTGGAAGGCCATCGGCCGGTTGATCGAAGAATGGCAGCCCTCCGCCTTCGTAGTGGGCTTGTCCCACCAGGAAAACGGAGAGGAAAATCCCATCACCGAACTGACCCGACGGTTTTGCCGTCAGCTCGAAGGCCGCTATCGGCTGCCGGTGCATACCGTCGACGAAACCCTGACCACCATGGAATCCCGCCATTTGTTCCGCCAGCAGCATTCCCGCAAGTCGTTGGCGTTTATCGATCGGAAGGATCAGCTGGCAGCCCAGCTGATCCTGCAGACCTGGCTGTCGGAGCAACACCCGGACGCGCGCCGATGAGCGACCGCAACCTGTCCCCGGCAGTTTTGCTCGATCGGCTGGAGGCATCCCTGCGCGCCGAACTGGAGCGCCGCGCCATCGCCGATCCGGCCATGATCGGCATCCACAGCGGCGGCGCCTGGATCGCCGAGCAGCTTCACCGCCGGCTCGGCTTACGGGAAGCCTTGGGTTACCTGAACATCAGCTTTTATCGCGACGATTTCTCCCAGATCGGCATGCATCCCCAAGTGAAACCCAGCAATCTGCCGTTCCGTGTGGACGGCCGCGATGTCATCCTGATCGACGACGTGCTTTACACCGGCCGCACCATCCGCGCGGCGCTCAATGAAATCTTCGATTATGGCCGCCCTGCCCAGGTGATTCTGGGCGTGCTGGTGGACCGCGATGGCCGCCAGATTCCCGTCCAGGCCGATTGCCGCGGCGGCAAAGTGGCCTTGACGCCGGGTCAGCGCATCACGCTAAGCGGCCCCGAACCGTTGAGCCTGACGGTACAAACCCCAAATGCCACGGAGGGCCGATGAGCGATTCCCTGCAATTCGACCGAGCGGGCCGGTTGCGACACTTCCTGACCCTGGAGGGGTTGCCGCGGGACTTGCTGGTCCGCATCATGGACACGGCGGAATCCT
This sequence comes from Methylococcaceae bacterium, assembly GCA_012026715.1. Classification (GTDB taxonomy): domain Bacteria; phylum Pseudomonadota; class Gammaproteobacteria; order Methylococcales; family Methylococcaceae; genus VEPB01. The sequence goes on from VEPB01000566.1 coordinate 18,272, forward strand.
TTACCAGCGTGACCGAGCAGCAAGTCAAGAAGGTGCCGCTGCTGCGCGGCAAGACCGTGGTCAACCTGTTCTTCGAAAACAGCACCCGGACCCGCACCACCTTCGAGTTGGCCGCCAAGCGGCTGTCGGCTGACGTGCTCAACGTCAACATCGCAACCTCGGCCACTTCCAAAGGTGAGAGCCTGCTGGACACCATCCGCAACATCGAGGCGATGCACGTCGACATGTTCGTGGTGCGTCATGCCGAGAGCGGAGCCGCCCACTTCATCGCGGCCCACGTCCAGCCCCATATCAGCGTGCTCAATGCCGGGGACGGACGCCATTCCCATCCCACCCAGGCGATGTTGGACATGTTTACCATCCGCCGCCACAAGGGCGATTTCTCACGCCTGAAAGTGGCGATCGTCGGCGACGTGCTGCATTCGCGGGTAGCCCGTTCCGAGATCCTGGCGCTCAACACCCTCGGCGCCCGCGAGGTCCGGGTGGTGGCGCCGCGCACCCTGCTTCCGGCCTCCGTGACCGGGAGCTTGGGGGTCCGGGTCTACCACGATTTCGATCAGGGCCTGGCCGGGGTCGACGTGATCATCATGCTGAGATTGCAGCGAGAACGCATGACCGGCGCGTTTCTTCCCAGCGAACACGAATATTTCGAGCGCTTCGGCCTGACCGAGGCGCGCCTGGCCAAGGCCGCGCCGGACGTCATCGTGATGCACCCCGGGCCCATCAACCGCGGGGTGGAGATCGATTCGCGGGTGGCCGACGGTCCCCATTCGGTGATCCTCCAGCAGGTCAGCAACGGCATCGCCGTGCGCATGGCCATCATGTCGCTGGTGCTTCGGGGTAGTGATGACGCTTTTCCGGGAGTCGTCCTATGAGCAGGGAGCGCATCGCCATCGTCAACGGCCGGGTGATCGATCCGGCTTCCGGGACCGACGCCGTCATGCCGGTGTACCTGGCGGAAGGCAGCATCGTCGCCCTCGGCGCCAAGCCCGATGGCTTCACCGCCGACCGGGAACTGGATGCATCCGGACTGGTCGTCTGTCCGGGGCTGGTCGACCTGTGTGCCCGTTTGCGCGAGCCCGGACAGGAATACAAGGGCACCATCCTCAGCGAAACCCGAGCCGCGGCCGCGGGCGGCATCACCACGCTGATCTGCCCGCCGGATACCGATCCCATCGTCGATACCCCCGCCGTGGCGCGATTGATCCGCTCCCGCTCCCAGCGCGCCGGATTTGCCAAGGTGGAAATCATGGGGGCCATGACCCGCGATCTGGCTGGCAAGGAACTCAGCGAAATGTATGCCTTGCGCGATGCCGGCTGTCGCTCCGTCACCAACGCCCAGTTTCCCTTGGCCAATCCGCTGGTGTTGCGGCGGGCCATGGAATATGCCGCCACCTGCGGCCTGGTGGTGGTCATCCGGCCCGATGAGCCGTCGCTGCGTGGCGCCGGTTGCGTCCACGAAGGCGTGGTGGGCGGACGGCTCGGTCTGCCAGGGATACCGGTCACCGCGGAGACGGTGGCGGTGGCTCAGGCCTTGGCCTTGGTGGAGGAAAGCGGGGTGCAGGTCCATTTCGGCCAGCTCAGCAGCGCCCGTGCCGTCGAGATGGTGGCCCAGGCCCGGGCGCGCGGCAATCCGGTCAGCGCCGATGTGGCGGTACACCATCTGCACCTGACCGAGGAGGCGGTGGGCAGCTTCGATGCCCATGCGCATGTGCTGCCACCGTTCCGCAGCACCGCCGATCGCTTGGCGTTGCGGCGGGCGCTGGCCGCCGGGGCGGTAGGCGCCATCTGTTCCGATCATCAGCCGCACGAACTGGATGCCAAGCTGGACGCCTTTCCTTCCACCGAATCGGGCGTCGCCGCTTTGGAGTTGCTGCTTCCCTTGACCCTTCAGCTGGTCGACGAAGGTGAATTGGACCTGGCGACCGCCGTCGCCAGATTGACATGTGGTCCGGCGGATATCTTCGGCATGCCGGTCGGACGATTGGCCAAGGGGGCCAGCGCCGATCTGTGCCTGTTCGACCCGCGGACGGCGTGGAGCGTCGAACAGGGACAATGGCTGAGCAGCGGCCGGAACACTCCCTATTGGGGGAGGCCTATGAAGGGAAGGGTATGGGCGACCCTGGTCGCCGGTGAACTGGTTTATCGAGTGGATGGGTCAGTGTTTGGAACGGCCTGAGCGGCGCAAGTCGACCAGCTGCTTGCGGGCGTCCAGCAGATGCTGGCCCCAATGGCGCCGGTAGCCATTGACCCAGAGCCGCATGGCCATCGCGCGGTAGCTGCCCTCGGGCTCATAGATCATCATGCCCCGCACCAGCTCCGTATAGATCTCCGCAAAATCTTCCGCCAGGCTCCCGGTCATGTGGCCGTCGCTCACCAGCAGGTCACCTTCCGACCAGTAGCAATCCCGCTCCCCCAGGATGTTTTTGAGGTGGGCGAACAGCTCGAAACGGGTATCCAGATCCGCCAGGCTGAGAGAGGGGACCGGTTGTCCAAGTCCCACCCGGACGCGGGTGATGGCAGCTTCGAGCCGAAGCAGGGCAGGCGCCATCAGATCCAGCCAGTGAGCCTGGGAGTATTCGTCGATCTGCTCGATCAGCAGGCAGAACTCGTTGGCGGCGGCGACGAATTCCAGTTCGGGCGCGTTATTATTGAACACGGTTGCTCCCTCTTCGTCAGTTTGTTCCTAGTCTAGTAGAACTCATCAGGCCGGGCGGTGCCTTCCATTCCTTTTGCGGCGGTTTTCACTTTATGCGGCAATCAGCGTCCCATCAGCCACCTGTCGTTCTTTGCTTCTCCGGACACGATCCCAGTGGCGGCGCCGGCGTTCAAGCCGACATCGAAACACTGTCGTACGTGGGCTGCCATGCCTGCACCGTCATCACGGCGCTGACGGTGCAGGACACTTGCAATGTCCGCGCGGTAGTCCCTCAGACAGCAGAACGGTTGATGGAACAGGCGGAAGCGGTCATGAACGACCTGCCGGTAGCGGCGGTGAAGATCGGTTTGCTGGGCGCCGCCGACGTGGCCGTGGTGGTCGCCGCTTTGATCCGCCGCCTCCCCGCCATACCGGTGATTCTCGACCCGGTGCTCGCCGCGGGTGGCGGTGCCGCGTTGGCGAGCGAGGAACTGATTCGTCGTATCCGTGGCGATCTGCTGCCTCTGACCACAGTGCTCACCCCCAACTCGACGGAAGCGCGCCGTCTGACCGGTGAATCGGGCGTCGATCAGTGCGCCCGCCGCCTGCTGGAGTTTGGCTGCCGCCACGTGCTGATCACGGGGACTCACGAGGACGACGGCTCGCTTGTCACTAATCGACTGTACGGTCATGATCGCCGAACCAGTTGGCAGTGGCCTCGGCTACCCCATAGCTACCACGGATCCGGTTGTACCTTGGCAGCCGCCCTGGCGGGATACCTGGCGTTGGGCAGGGACGTCGAAGATGCCGCGGTCGCCGCCCAGGACTTTACTTGGAATGCCCTCGTCTCAGGCAAGGCGCTAGGCCGCGGCCAGCATTTGCCGACCCGTGCTTGGTCGAGTCGGTCACTGGAAACAGGCTCGACGAATAAACTATAACGAAGAGCTTCCGCAGTCGGTCGCATGACGTAATTTCCCTTGCAGGCCTTAGTTCGGCACGTTAAAATGTGAAACTCAATCGCGGGGTGGAGCAGTCTGGTAGCTCGTCGGGCTCATAACCCGAAGGTCGTAGGTTCAAATCCTGCCCCCGCTACCAAAATTCAATGTC
>VEPB01000234.1 GCA_012026715.1 Methylococcaceae bacterium
CGGGCAGCGTGGAAGACCCGTTCTGAGTCGTGGATGATTGAGTCATCTCGATTCCTCCGCTCAGGCCGTGCGCCGCAGTTGCCTGAAATGCCAGCGCCGCTGAGTTTCGGCGATGCGTTCCACCTCGTGAACCAGAGGCTCCAGAGCGGGGATGTTGAAATCCCGCTCCAGAAGGGTCGGGAACACGCCGAAAATCTCATAGGTCGTTTCCAACAAGTCCCAGACCGGGTCGATCACCGCTTGGCCATGGGTATCGATGATCAGGTCAGGACCTTGCCGGTCATGGCCCGCCACATGGATGTAGACGATCCGCTCGCCGGGCAATCCCTGCAGAAATCGCTGAGGATCGTAGCCATGGTTGACGCTGTTGACGTAAAGATTGTTCACGTCCAGGTGCAGGTCGCAGTCGGCCTCCTCCAATACCGCGCGGATGAACGACAGTTCGTCCATCTCAGAGATGGGCGCGGCCACATAGTAGGAGGCGTTCTCCACGGCGATACGCCGTTCCAGAATCTCCTGGGTCCGGCGAATGCGCGCCGCCACATGATGCACGGCCTCTTCGGTGAACGGGATTGGCAGCAGGTCATAGAGATGGGCGCCGTCGCTGCAATAGCTCAGGTGTTCCGTGTACAGGCCGATCCGGTGTTCGTCTAGGAATGACTTGATGCGGACCAGGAAGGCTTCGTCCAGGGGCGCGGGACCGCCCAGGGAAAGTGACAAGCCATGGGCGACGAAGGGAAAGCGCTCGGTAAACCGGCGAAACTCCTTGGCGAGTTTGCCGCCGATGTCGATCCAGTTCTCCGGAGAAATTTCAAAGAAGTCGATGACCGATGGCGTCTTGGCCTTGAGCGGGAGCATCAGCTCCCGCCGCAGACCCAGGCCCGCCCCGGTGATGTTCGGGGTAGTCATGGCAGGCCTCGCGCCAAGTTATTGCTGGGTGGCCGGCGCTGTGTCCTCCGGTTTCATGCTGCCGCTGCAGCCGCCTTCTTTCATCTTTTTGGCTCCGCAGTTACCTTCCTTGGTCTTGCCCTGGGCCTTGGCAGCCGGGGCCTCGGATTTCATTTTTCCGCTGCATTTGCCTTCGCCGCACTTGCCGTCCTTCATTTTGTCCCCGGCTTCGGCGAGCCGGGTCGATGACGGAAGCTCTTTCATGACGAAGGGATTTTCGGCGGCCTGGACGACCGGTGCGAGGGAAATGGAAGCGGCGATGACGCTACCCAGGGACAGTGACAGGGTCTTGTTCTTCATGTGTGACTCCATTGTGACGGAAACGTTGATGGAAACGGGACCGTCGCGCGGGAGCCAAAAGTGGTTACCTGCGGACGGCTTTTCTGATGCGTTCCCGCGCTTCGCGGCTGAGTCCAACCTGATTCGTCCGGGTTTCTCCGTCGTCCAGTTGTTGGGCCGCTCGCCTGAGAAACAGCAGTTGTTTCTCGACATTCGAGCAGGCCGAACACATCCAGACATGGACCCGGAGTTCCATCCTTTTCAGGCGCGGCAAGGGCTGGTCCATGGATTGCGACAGCAGGCGGCTGGCTTCTTTGCAGGTCAACATCAGCGCGTCCCCCGCCCGTTCTCAAACCATCTGGATTCCAGACATTGCCGCAGTCCCATGCGAGCGCGGTAAAGCATCACCCGCACATTCGTCGTGTTCAAACCGAGTTCGTTACAAATTTCTTCGTGGCTCATGTCATGAAGTTCTTTCAGCACGAATAATTGGGCCAGTTTGGGCGATAAGCGTTGGATACAGTGCTGCAGCACCTCGAAAAACTGGCTTTGCTCGAGACTGCCATAAGGGTTCCCCCAGCGGGCGGGCTTGTGATCCCAATGGCCATCCGGAACAAAGAACTCATCCAAGCCGTACTCCTCGGGCAAATCGGCCGGCGGCTCATTGTCCAGTGGTTGTTCGCACCAGCTGCGGCGGAATTGGTCGACGATCTTGTGCTTCAGAATGGCGGTCAGCCAGGTACGCTCGCTGGATTGCCCCGAACGTTGATGCAGTGCCGACCAGGCGGCCAGTAAGGTTTCCTGAACCAGGTCTTCGGCGGTGCTTTCGTTCTGGACCCGAATCAGCGCGAATCGAAACAGATAATCGCCATGCTCATCGAGCCACTGTTCGGGACTGGATGATGCCGGATCATGAGTTGAATTCACCGTCGACGCTCTCCTGGGTGGGCGAGTGCAGTATATGCCGGTTGTAACTGAAGGGTGGCGGGCTCGCCGCCATCACAGCCCCAAGGCGGCGGCCAGTCGGGTGCCTTCGACCCTCGCCGTGATCTTGGCGAACGCCGTATCTCGCCCCGTCGACGTATCGTCCTCGAAGGGCGAGAACCCGCAGTCATCCGTGGTGCCCAACTGGTTCAGAGGTATGTATTCGGCGGCGCGCAGCACCCGGTCCCGGACCTGTTCCGGAGTCTCCACCTCGGGATCTAGCACATCGATGACGCCGACGTAGACCCGTTGGCCGGGACGGAGGTTATCCCGGACCACGGAGAGGACATGATCCGGGTCTTTCTCGCTGGCCAGTTGCATGTAGAAATTCCCGGCCTCCAGGCTGAACAGGCTGGGCAACAGCTCGGCGTAATCCACATCGGCGCTGTGGGTGGAATCGTGATCGCCGCCCGGACAGGTATGCACACCGATCCGCTTTCGTTCTTCAGTCGAAAAGTGCTCGAGTACGCGATTGTTCAACGCGATGAATTGCCCCAACAACTGCTTGGAAGGGTCCAGCTTGACCGCCAGTCTGCCCTCGGTGAAATCGATCTGCACATGCCGGGCACCGGCGTCCAGGCAGCCGCGAATATCGGCCACGGCTTCCTCCACCAGGTCATTCAGGAAGGCCTCCCGGTCATAGCCTTCGATGCCCTCGCTCGGGTAAATCAGGCTCAACGCGGAGGCCGAAATGACCGCCTGCTTCAGTGGCCGCGTCGCATAGCGCCGGGCAGCCTTGACGTAGCGCTCGGCATGGATCCCATAGCGAAAGGGCCCGGCCGTCAGCCGCGGCAACTGGCGGGTATGGCCATCGGCGAAGGTGATGACGACGCCGTCCGCCCGGATGTTCGGCAAACCTTCCAGGGGATAGGTGGCGAAGCTGGACTTGGTTTGTTCGCCATCGCCGATCATTGGCGAACCGGTTTCCTCGAAGCGCCGGATGGTGTCCCGCAACGCATCGTCGTAACAGCCATCGAGCATTTCCTTTGAAAGCCGCCCTGCGCGAAATTCGCGGAGCGCTTCGAGCAACTGGGGTGGACGGGGAATGCTGCCGATAGACTCGGTCGGTAGGCTCATGGTGATCTCCTCCGGGGATGGTCGTGAACTGTCATCTTCTTAC
>VEPB01000496.1 GCA_012026715.1 Methylococcaceae bacterium
ATCCGACTTCAATTCGGAGCATGGCAGTAGAACCCATACACACTATGTGCCAGCCGAAGACACCCCGATTTGCCAAGCCCACCCACTAAGCCATACCACCTTGCTTTTCATCGGAATTTTATTGTTCGCCATGGCCGATTCTTGACTCAATCCGGAGGCCTTTGACGGCATTCCGCCGGTTCTAGCGCCGATAACGATAAAAAACCTGACAGTCGGTTTTTTCTCCCAACCATCCATAAAATTTCGCCTCAACCTGACTCAATCACTGCATTTAATCCCTGCGCCGGTTATTCCGGTACGGTTCGGTCTCGCACGATCCGACATTCCCTGGATGCATCGGTCACACCGGCTGGGCAAGCCGGGAATTGCTTTCAAAAAATACCGGAGGCCCACCACCCGAACCGTAATACCGTGAACATCCTCCCTATCGACGATCACGCCAATTCCCGCCTGGGCATTGCTGAAATGCTCAGACAGATGTTTCCGGAAGTTTCGGTCTATGAGGCAAATAACTTTGACGATGGCATGGGGATTGTCCGGACGACACCGCTCAACCTGGTGTTTCTGGATGTCCACATGCCGAGTAAAGGCGGATTGGACGGCTTGGGGGAATTGAAGATGGAATTCCCAATTTGTGTGTCGTAATGTTTTCCGGGTTCGACGAGCGGGAATTGGTATTCGAAACCCTCCGGCTAGGCGCGAAAGGCTACATACCCAAGTCGGTCACCCTGCAGGAATTCCCCCTCGCCCTCCGCGACGTGCTCTCGGGCAGAACCTATTTACCGGCTTCGGTATGGAGCGGCGAGGTCAAAAGGCGGGACGGGTACAGCGAACTTAAGGGCTTTTGCAAACCCACCAAACCCCAGGATCTGGGACTGACCGTCCGGGAGTTCGAGGTACTGGGGTGGGTGGTTCAAGGCAAATGCAAGAAGGATATTGCCAAGCGGCTCGGGATCCAGGAACAGACCGTCCGCAATCATTTGCGACCGATTTACGAGAAGTCCGGGGTGAGCCGAACAACGGAACTGCTGGTCCGTATGTTCGAAAAAGGGATCGTGTTTGGGCCACCGGACGTCGACAACTGAAACCGCCCCGGAGCGATGGTCTCAACCATCGAGAACCCGGCGCTTAACTTTCCGCCTCTCGGCCTTGCCGTATCGCTCTGACCATCGCCACCACCAGTATCCCTTGCCGGACCGGTTTACGGGACAGGAAAGCATGGCGGGGCAAAGAATCCCGTTGTTGTTGTGTCAGGGTGATCGCCGTATGGATCAGTATCGGTATATCTCCGAATTCCGCCTGCAGCAAATCGATAAAATCCTGATGATCGCCAAAACCGCTCTGGAACACATCGGCAATCACCAAATCCGGCGTCACCAGCAGATCGCGAAAAAGCCGGCTGGCCTGGTCCACCGACTCGACCCGCTCAATGACGCATTGCCAACCGCGACCGTCCTCGGCGAGTTTGGCATAGCCATCGTCCAGGCCATCCACGATCACGATATGACGGCCCCGGAGTTCTTCCGTCGACCCCGTGGACGCCATCGAATCCCACTGAAATCCCGGCAGGATCGGAACCAGGATTTCAAAGTCGGTCCCCCGTCCCTGTCGCGAACGAAATTTCAAGCCATGTTGCGGCAGCCGTTCCGTTGCCTTGCAGACATAGTCCAGACCGATGCCCCAGCCGGACACGGGTTGATCACTGCACCGCCAGGGACCACGGCTGAATTCCGCAAAGAGTTGCTCCCGCTGCCGATCAGGAATTCCCCGGCCGGTATCCGCGACACGGAAACTCAACCAGGTTTCGCTCACCTTGACGGTCTTCACCAGAACCCCACCGCGATCCGTGTATTTAATGGCGTTGTCGATCAGGTTACCGATGACCTGGCGGAGGACGGTGGCATCGGTGCGCAGATGGAAAGGGGGGGCTGCGTTTCCTTACGTTCAACCTCAAGCCCTTGCGGCTGGCCTGCGGAGCAAACTGAATCTCCAGGGCGGTCAACAACGGATTCAGGGCGACATCCGTAACAACAGGGGTATGTTGGCCATTTTCCACTTGGCTCAGATCGAGAATGCGCCGAAAGGCGTCGTGCAGATCATCGACCGCAGATTCGAGTTTGCGCACCATCCCGCGCGCCTCCCCGACCGGAATCTCGCCAAGCGCGGTATCCAGGGCGGCGCAGTAGCATCCCAACGCCTGCAGCGGTTGCTGCAGGTTATGTCCGACATGGCGCAAAAACTCGCTCTTATCCTCGGCGGCCAGTTCGGCCTTGCGGCGCTCACGGAACGAATCGCGCGAACAGATTTCCAGTTGGCAGCGGGTATAGAGCCCGAACAGATTAACGATCAGCAGAATGATGACCGAAGCGGCGAGACTCTCCGGTTCGGTATTGATCAGATACCCAGCCAGCGGCATGGCAACCACGGCGGTAAAACCAAAGATGACGCTCTCCGCCACCGGCATCACCATTTGCCCATAGGTGAAGAAATAGATGGGCAATAATGCGGGCCACGCTTCGGCGTAGAAGCGCGGATTGCCATCGGCGGCCAGCGTTACCACTAAATCGGCGACCGATACCACGGCAGCCAGGCGGGCAACCGCAGTGACCAGCGACCCTGGTTGCCGATGGGAATAGAGATAATGAAACATCCCCAGCAGTACCGAAACTACCAGCAACCGGCTTGCGGTTTCGGCCAGTCCGAGACCGCGGGTATAGCGATCGAACGCGATGAAAGCACAAAAACCCCAGTGCACCGAGGACAAGAGCCGATTTGAGAGGTATCAAGGACGCCGCCTGACACTCCTGCCGAAACTGGGCTTCCGCGATATCATCGAAGCGTGGAATGAAAAGTCGGCGGGGCAGCCGCGCCATTCGGAGCCAGGAGGGCTGAATCCCCCTTGAGATTCCCTTCCCGATACGAAACTTGTCCAGCGCACCTGTTGCAACTTCGACCTTGGAGCTCATGGCGTTTTATTCCCTCTGCGCGAGCGCGAACCCGATCCGCGCCCAAAGTCGCCGGGCCTTTCCCATAGTTTCCGATCGGGAACGGTTTATAGTTTTCCAACTGGAGACATTCTCAACCGATTTTATCTGTCGTGTAACAACGACACTCCAATTTATCCATTATTCGGGAGAATCAGAAACCCGGCCGGGTCACGTTGACTGTGCTTCATTTCGCCAGGAACCCGTACTAGCGCTTTTCAGCGAACCCAAGCCTGCGGCTGCCGGAGACATCCGATAGCGTCAAGCAAACCCCACACCGTGGCCGCAACGGGATAAAATGAGGTGGCGACACGCCCCAATCACTTATCCGCAGGACCACCATGTTCATTGCCATGAACCGTTTCAGGATCGCGCCCGGAAAGGAAGCGGAGTTCATCGAGATTTGGCGCAACCGTGAAAGCCACCTCGACCAGGTGCCGGGTTTTCGCCAATTCAATTTGCTGCAGGGTGCCAGCAGCGACGACCACACCCTGTTTGCCTCCCACTCCATTTGGGAATCCCGCGAAGCGTTCGAGGCGTGGACCCACTCCGAGGCCTTCCGCAAGGCGCATTCGGGCGCTGGCGCGAGCAAGGGAATCTACCTGGGGCCACCGCAGTTCGAAGGCTTCGACGCGGTGCTGTAGCGGCCGCTGTCAGGGGGCTCCGTCCCCTTCCTCTTTCAGCATGGCCGGCGTCATCCGTTCGCGCAGTTCCATTCCATCGGCGTAGACGAACAGCGCCCGTAAGCCCTCGTCTTCCGCCAGCCGGAAACCCTGGTCCTCGCCGAGGCACAGCAGTGCGGTGGACCAGGCATCCGCCCAGGTGGGATCGTCATGCATCACGGTCACCGACAACAGGTGGTGATCGACCGGCCGGCCGGTGCGGGGATCGAGGATGTGGGAATAACTGTGGCCCTGCTCCTCGAAGAAGTTGCGGTAGGTACCCGAAGTCATCACGGCGGTACCCCCCTCCTGGCGGATCGCCAGGATCTTGAGGACTTCGCGACTGAACGGCGTGGGCTTCTCCACCGCGATGCGCCACGGCGCGCCGTTGGGCTTGTGGCCTTTCACCTGCATCTCGCCGCCGATTTCCACCATGTAGTCGGCAATGCCCCATTCCTCGAGCAAGCGCGCGACACTGCCGACCGTGTAACCCTGGGCAATGGAGGACAGGTCGATGGCCAGTTCGGGATCCTGTTTGCGCAGTCTGGATCCGGCCGGGTCGACCTCCACCTTGTTCAGGCCGAGATGGGGCAGGACCTGGTCGATCGCGGCCGGCTCCGGCACCTTGCCCTGGTGCCGGGAAAAGCCCCACAGGTCGAACAGCGGCTTCACCGTCAAATCGTAACAGCCGGCCGACTTCAGATAGACCTGCCGAGCGATGCCAATCAGCTCCGCAATCTCCGCCGAAATCGGCAACCAGTCGGAGGTCTGCTGCCGGTTGATCCGGGAGATTTCCGAATCCTGGCGATAGTTGGAGAGTTTGGCGTCGATCTCGGCGAAGCGCCGGTCGATCGCCTGACGCAATTCCTCGGGCTTCAAATCGGACTGTGCGGGGATCACCAGCTTGATGTGGTAGGTGGTTCCCTGCACTTCGCCGGCGATCTCCAGCGGTTCCGGCTGAAGCGGACAGCCCCCCAGCAACAGCGCCAGCCACACGGCCGGCCCCGCCCGCCAACGGCGTTCAGGCATTCAGTCTCTCCTCGATTTTCTGCTTGTAGTTCAACAAATGGACGGTTTGTAGCTGAGGCAGCGCATCGCAGCCCAAGATCGCCGGGGGGACGTCGACATCGCTGATATAGATGGGGTAGTTCTCCCCACTCTGGCGCAGACGCAGGATGTGGTCAGCCACTTCAGCGAACACTTCCGGCCCCGACTCCATGGACGAGAACTCCTGGTCGTTGCATTGGATGACATACGCCACCCGTCCAGCGCCCAGGTCCTGGCCAAAGATGCGGATGTTCAGCTTGCGCGTTTCCGGCTCCGCCTTGACGGCGAACGGCGCAGTCTCGAAGCGGCCTTCGGAAAGGGTGTGGAGCACGTAGTACTGAAAGTCGTGAAGCCCAGTCACGCAGTGCCGCTGGGTCGCCCCCAGGAACACGGCGTAAGGAGCCAGCAACTGCTGCGGCGAACAGCGTCCGTGACGGCGGTAATACAGACTACCGCGCTCGTCGAGCACATAGAGATCGGTAGCCTGAGCCGTGGAATGGCAAAACAGCTGGACCACGCCGGTCTGGCTGTGCCGATACAGCTCCGGTAACGGAGAGTTCTCGAATGCCGCCTCATCGAATGCCACGATGCCATACCGCAACCGGGGCGTCGCCAGTTCCGCCAGCAGGGCGGCCTCATCGGCCATCACGCTGTAGCGCACGGCGCCTCCGGCACGAGCCAGCACGAAAAACTCGTTGCCTCCCCGGATCACGAAGCGGACCGGATCGAGGCGATCGCCACCGAACACCTCGCTCAGCCGCTGATAAAGCCGGGTCACCCGAACCGTGAAGCTGCGGCTGCGGGCCGAACCGAAACAGAAGCAGTCGATTTCGGCGGGGCAAAGGCCATTCAGCAATTCGCACAGGACATCGAACAGACAAGCCGGGCCGCGGTGCCGTCCCACCTGGGTCTCGCGCCAGGAGGTCAGCGCAATGCGGTCGACGCTCAGCACTTGATTGGCCCGGTTGGCACCGAAACTGAGGGGATCGAAACGGTTGCTGGTCACCTGCATGCCGTCCTTGCGAACCGCGTCCGGATCGCTCCCCAGGTTGACGAACAAAGCGGCAGCGGTAATCAGGGAAGGCCGCCCGAAAGCTTCCAGCTGCTCCTCGTCGCGCAGCCGGCCCCGCAGAAATTGCTCGAGTGCCCCCAAGGTATTTTTCAATTCATTGGCAGTGAGCGAGGTGTCGCCGGGTTCCAGGAAAATCTGCTGGGTCTTGCGCCGGTAGAAACCGTTGCAAATCAGCCATGCCAGAATTTCGATCAGGCTGTGGGCCCGTTTCAGGGGCTGGACCCGATCCAGCACGTCCGGCCCTGCCTTCTCGGCATAAAGGGCCCAGCCTCCGGCTCCATCCGTCAGCTGGGCGCGATGCAGGGAAAAATCCTGTTCGGCGATGTCTTCATAACCGTCGCGGCTGAGCAATTCCACCTTGCCGGGCTTGCGCTCCAGCGCGGCGTAAAGGCGCCGTCCCAGCAAGGCCAGCTCGTCGTTCCTGAGCGTCATCTGATTGGCGTATTCGCGGGCGAACCGGCTCACGCTCTGGTAAGCGTGATTCAGCTCCCGGTTGATGGGCTTCTGGGCCTCGATCGCCTTTTCCACCCGCCAGCGCCGGCGGGCGTCCAGTTCCGTCAGTCGGCTGCCGCCCCAACCCCAGATCCGGGTCATGAGCGACAGGATCTCGCGCCGTTCCCAACGTTCGTTGGCCGGGCTGGAGCGCACGCTCAACAACTCGTTGATCTTCAAATAGAAACATTGCCGCGCCAGATCCAGCCGGGCATGTTCCTGCCGCCCCGCCAGATAACTCTCGACCTTGCGATACATCAGCAGGTAAGAGTCCAATTCGTGAATATCCACGCTGCCCTGGTAGACGGCCGACTTCAGTTCGGTGCACAGCCAGGCCGGCCGGGGATACTCGGCCGCATAGCTCTCCATCAGCAGCAACTTGAGGAGGGACTTGTGGGGTGCGCCGATAGCCTTGTACAGATGCCACAGGGTACCGCCGAGGAATTCCTCGGCCGACACGAACTCCAGGCCGCCGAAGTCGATCAGGTCAGCCTCGTTGACGAAGCGATTGTCCCGCAAGTGGCGCAGATAAGCCGTATAGGTGACGTCCTGGTCGGGCGGCACCAGCCACCAGGCGGGAATGCGCCCGGCCAGATAGAGACTGGTGCGGTAAAACTCCTCCAGCAGCAGATGATGCTGGATACTGCCGCAACTCTCGGTGGAAATGGGCTGGCCGACGCCGCGCCGGAAGTCGTCGGGATTGATGAAGAAGATGTGCGCTTCGAGCTTCAGCGACTGCGCCCACTGTTCGATGGCTACCGCCTTTTCCTTCAGCTCCCGCAGCCCCTCCGGATCCAGGTCGGGATCGTGGCACAGCCAGATGTCCAGGTCGCTCTTGTTGGAATAGGCAATGCTGCCCACGCTGCCCATCAGGTAGACGCCCCACACCGGGTATTCGGCCAGTGCCCGGCGCCGGTACTCGAAACTCTTGGTGAGCCGTTCGGCCCGCATCAAGGTACGCCGGGCGGGCTGGTAATCGGGAATCCCGGCGGGCGTTTCGAGGGAAACGAATCCCGGCAGCAGCGGATGATTGGTATGAAACAACAGCGGCAGCAGTTCGAGAAAATCCCGCTGCCGCGGTGACAGGGAATCCTGGATGCGCTGCAGTTGCAGCGCGTGGAGGTTCTGGAAGCGACGGGCGACTGCGACCAGCTCCTTCTTGCCGATCTCCTCGCCTGGCAGACCGATCTTGATCGGCTTGAGTTTTCCCGAGGATTCCTGCCCCAGGCTCATGGAAACGCTTCGCCGAGCCGCTGCAACAGCTTGCGCGCATCATCACCGCGCTGCCAGTCGGTGATCAGGGCATCGAGCTTGAGCCCGGCCTCCCGGACGATCACTCCGACCCGATCTCCGGTCAGTCGGGTCGCCAGGCTGGCGGCCTCCGCCCCCGTGGTTTCGGGCAACACCAGCAGGAAGGAGCAGGCATCCAGACGGCCTATCTGGTCCGCCCAGCGCAGCCGGCTGTTCAATTCCTCGCTCAGAGCGCGCAGGTTCAGGCCCGAATCCCTGACTGCCCGGGGCGGAGTCAAGCGCAGCAGCACCACGGCCAAGGGATTGCCGTAGCGGCGGCTGCGGCTGAGCTGGGCATCGACGGCGTGGAAAATGGCGTGTCGATTCAGCAGCCCGGACTCGGCATCCTTGACCTCCAGCATCCGGACCTGGTTTTCCAGGCTCGCCAACTCGCGCCGCAGCGATTCCTGCTCGGTCACGTCACCGAAGTAGTGAGCCTCCCACCCGGTTTTTCCCAAGACGACGCGGGTCCGTTCCCAGATTCGGCCGGAACCGACGGTCACGCATTGCGCCTCCCAATGCAACAACGCGCCATAGTCCGAGCCCGCGATTCGTTCTATGTGGCCGGCTTCCAAGACCCCGCAGCCGATCCCGACGATGCGGGCCAAACAGCGGTTGATCCAGAATGCCGAGCCATCGCCGTCGCGCACCAGAACGGGCCAGGGCGCCGACAAACAGGCCTCCAGCACCTGTGCATCGAGTTCGCTAACAGCCATGGAGTCGTCGGAAATGTCCTGCGTCGACGCCGCAAACCGGCGCACGCCAACAGCCGGGCTCAGTAGCTGGTGGGATGATTGGCAAGCTCGGGCACCTCCGGCTCGCTCCTGTCCGATTTCGACAGCAGCGAGTGAATGGACTGCAGCGCCCGTTCCATGATGGGCGTCCGGGTGGCGGGCACGATCCGGGTTTCCCCGATCTGCAATTCCTTGGCCAGGGTGCGAAGCGACTTGACCGCCACCTGGATGCCGGCCTGATTGACGAAAATGTAGTAGGAGGTCTTGGGGCTGTACCACGACAGCTTGGCGCGAAACCGGACGCCGCGCTTGAAGTCGGTGAACTCAAAGGGCGTGCCCAGCTTGACGCTGCGCAGATGATCGACGATACCCAGCAACACCGGATCGGCGTTCTTGAGGAAAGGATGCTCCCGTTCTTCCAGCGACTCGGGCTCCACATCGTCCCAGATCGGTTTGGGAGGCGGTGGCGGCGCCGGCGGCGGCGCCACCGGACGATGCGCCGAAGCCGGCACCGCTGCCGGCTCCGGCCGCTTGGCGGCCATCACTTTTTCCGGCGGCAGATCCAGCATTTCCCGGTGGTACGCAGCCAGTTCATCCAAGACGGCGCTGGTGTTGATTTCCGGATCGCCGATCAGGTTCAATCCTTCCCGCAGCGCCTGCTGGATCTCCGGCAGCTTCTGCCGCACCTGTTTGCGATCCGCTTCGGAAACCTTGGGCTCCACGCTCCACAACAGGTCCTCCACCACCACCAACGCCTTCTTCCATTCGTCGCCTTCCTGACCGTTGCGCAGCGCGGTCAGCACCATGAGATTGGCCCATGGCCCCATCAGCAAGCCCTCGACCACCTTGGGCACCGAACGGTTCCAGGTCCGATCGATGATTTCGCGGGTAACCGCCTGGCGCGCCTCGCGCAACCGTTCGCGTCCCTTGGCGGTTTCCACCGAGCGCTTCTCCACCACCCGCGACTTGCGGCTGAACCCTTCCAGAAAGCTGTTGAATTCCTCCAGCAGCGTCTCGAAGATGCCGGTGTCGTCGTCGAAATGCTGGCAGACATGATCGACGATGCTCTGGATCTTGGCGAACATGCCCTGTTCGTCGCCATCGTCCACGTTGCACAGGCTGCCGGCCTGGGTCAGCGCGTTCAACAGGCGCCGCGCCGGGTGTTTGCTGCGGAAGAAGAATTTCTTGTCGAGCAGGGCCACCTTGAGGATCGGCGTGTGCAGGTGGCTCAGCAGCGCCTTCACGGAATCCGGCAAGGTGTTGTCGTTAAGGATGAACTCGAACAGCATGCCGACCAGATCGATGATATCGGCATCGGCGGTGCTGACCTGCTGTTCCTTGATGATGTGGCCGAGCCGGGCCACCTGCTCGGAAAAACTCTCCTTGACCGTATCCAGGGAAAGTTGCGAATACTGCTGCTGGGTGACCGGCGGCACGTTGAGGTTCAACAATTTCAACGCCGACAGCAGATCCGGAATATTGGTCGACGCCTGCGCCCCTGCCGGGACTCCGCCGATGCGAGCCCCCTGATGCCGCCGCGCCAGCACCTCCTGGATACTCTGAAAGATTTCCCGGTCGAGGCTGGACTCATCCGCCGCAGCCCCCTGCTGATCCTCCTTGCGCCGCCTGGGATGGGGACGGTCGTCTCCCGCCGCCTCGGCGGCGGTCTCATCCGTCCCGGCATCGGCGTACTCGGCATCGTCCGCGCCGTGGTGCTCGCTGGGCTGATAGCCGATCGACTCCAGCGTGAGATTGGGCAGGATTTGGCGTTGGGTCAGGATGTCGTTATAGGCAGCGTAGATGGGTTCGGCCTTGCGCAGAATGCGCTGGTCCAGTTCCTGAACGAAGGCCACCTTGAGCCGGTGGTCGATCTCGATGTCGAGGCTATCCAGGGCGTTCTGGATGGCGTCGCACACCTGGGCCGGAGAACCGGGCAACAGCGGGCTGTATTCCCCCAGCTTGACCCCGCCGCAGAGGATGGCGAGCCGGTGATTGAGCAGGCACAGGTGCGAGGAATACTCGGTGTTGGCGTAGTGCAGCATGCCGGCGAAAGCCAGCGAGACCTCGTAGTCATCCTTTTCCACCAGGCTCAGCTTACTGCCGCCCTGCTTGGGCTCCTGCTTGGCCCGCAGCGGCACCGCGCGCCCTTCCATGAAATTGCTGAATCCCTTGCCCAGTTCCGTAACGAACGCCCGCTCGCAGGATGCCTGGTGCAACAGCACGCTGCTCATGAATTCGAAACAACGGTTACGCTCTTCGTTGGTCTTGGCATTCTCGGCATAAGCCAGAACGAAGCTGTCGACATGGTCGAACAACTCGTTGAACAGTGAGCCGAAACGCTCGACCACCAGTTCCCGGCACGCCAGCACCACATCGCCGTAACGCGGCAGCACGCCGCCGGAATCGGACGGGTCGAAATCGGGGTCTGGAAATCGTTTGTTGCCCATGGTGTGTGCTATCCAATCAAGCTGTCGGGCCGCCCGAATGGGATTTCCATTCAAAAGGCTGAGCGGCGGTCGGCGGGGAGTACTCCAACTTATAGCCGCTCCTGAGGAAAAGCGTCAATAGAACGACCCTGCTCCGTTACCCGCCGCCGTCAACGCGCCGGCCCCACGGCCGCCCGCGCGGCAATCGCGCCACCCAGACCATGGGGATGGAGCACGCCCGACTGATAACCGATGAGCAACAAAAAAAACAGCGCCAGCGACATGCTGATTCGGGCCGTCAGCGCCTTAACGGTCCGGGGCGAGCGGTTGCGGTCCTTGAGCAGATAGAATAATGCGGTCCCCAGACTGGCGACGATGAGCAGCAGCGCTGCGACAATCAAAATCTTGGTGAACATGGTGGCGACTCCCGTGGTGGAACGTCCGAACCATACGGACCGCAGGGTTGGCATTGGAACCGCCGAGACGCGGCGCGGCACCCGCTGCGTCGGTTGACGCAGGAAACGCCCGGTCGGACAAGCTCAGCTTCACCTCAGTAGTATGCCAAAAGCAGGTTACCCTTGAACAACGTTATTTTCCGGCCCGACCGACTGCCTACGCTGCTGGCGTTGGTGCTGATTCCCGCCTTCTGCGCGCTGGGCGTCTGGCAAGTGCACCGGGCCGAATACAAACGCGGCCTGATGAGCCAGCAGCAGGCCCGCGAACGACTGCCGCCGCGCCCCTTGCCGACCGCGTCGATCGATCTGGCCGAACTCCGCTATCTCCCGGTCACCGCAACCGGAAGCTACGACGGCGACCACCAGTTCTTGCTGGACAACCAGGTGGTGGACGGCCGGCCCGGCTTCCGGGTGTTGACGCCGCTGCGCCTGGCGAGCGGCGACGCGGTACTGGTCAATCGCGGCTGGGTGCCGCAGGGGAAGGACCGCAGCCAGTTGCCGGCCTTGCCCGTCCCGGCCGGCAAGGTGACCTTAACCGGCCACATCGACCGCTTCCCCGCCGTCGGGTTCCGCCTCAAAGGCGCGGAGATTCCCGCGCCGGGCTGGCCGGCCCTGGTTCAGCTGGCCGAGGCGGAACCCCTGACCGTGCGACTCGGTTATCGGCTGCAGCCTTATCAGGTATTATTGGCGGCTGGCGAGCCGGGGGGCTTCCTCGTCACCGGGCTGCATATCGACCTCCGACCGGAAACCAGCCAGGGCTATGCCCTGCAGTGGTTTTCCTTCGCTGCCGCCACGTTGATCCTTTATTTGTGGTATGGCTTCAAGGGCAAGGCAGCCGGCAAATCCACCGACACCGCTGCATGACCCATGAACCGACCCGACTCCAATCTGCTGCGCAACCGTCTGACCATCCTGGCCATCGCCCTCACCGTGGTGGTGCCCTTCGGAGCCGCCTGGTATCTGGCGCAGCACCCGGATCTGGCCCGTACCGGAAAACCGGTCAACCTGGGGAGGCTGATCGACCCGGCCCAGCCCATCGGTCTCGACGAATTGTTGCGGCACCCCTTGAGCGGCGAGGAGACGTCGGCCGAATTCAAGGGCCACTGGCTGATGCTGCAACCCCTGACCGGGGCCGGCTGCGGCGACGCCTGCCGTGCCGCTGCGGAAAAAACCGGCCGCATCCGGGTCATGCTCAACAAGGAATTGAGCCGGGTGCGGCGGGTCCTGCTGGTGGCCGCGCCGGCCGACCAAGCCACCCTGGGCGAACTGCCTGCCAGCGATCCGACGCTGCTGCTGACCGAACTGAATGCCGAGCTGCGGAGCCGCCTGGAACGGGCGGTCGGCCAACCCCTGGATGATGGCATGCTGATTTTGATGGACCCTCTCGGCAACGTGATGCTGTGGTACCCCGCCGGCTTCGACCCTTACGCGCCGCTGAAGGATCTGCAACGCCTGCTGCGCATTTCCCAGATCGGCTGAAGCGCCGTTCGTATAACAAATCGGAAGCTCCGCATGTTTAGAAAATTCACTGCCCTGGCGCCGCTCCTGGCCCTGCTGGCCATCGTCTTCGGCACTTACCAGCGCTGGCTGGAACCGGCGTGCCCCGACTGTCCGCCCAACGTCGACGCCCTCGCACCCTGGCTGGAACAAGCCCTGGGCTGGGGCAGCAACTGGACCTACCTGGCTCACCGCCATCTGGCCGGAGCCCTCGCCGTCGCCACGCTGACCGGTGCCCTCTGGGCCTTCGCCGCCCCGCTCCGGCGCGGCTGGGCCATCGGCTGGTCGTGGCTGGCGCTGGCCGCCATCGGGGGACAGGTGGTGCTGGGAATTCGCGCCACCGGCGCCGGCTTTCCCGCCCTGATCTGGCTGCACGGCATGCTCGCCATGCTGACCCTGACGCTATTGTTCGGGGTGCGGGCGAGCCAGTCCGACCGCGCCCCCTGCCCCGCCGGCTTCGCCTTGCGCGGCCTGGCCCGACTGGGTTTGTTGGCGCTGCTCGCTCAAATCGCGCTGGGGCTGTGGGTGGGCGTCAACCACGCCGGCCTGGCCTGCGCCGATTTCCCGACCTGCTTCAACACCTTCAACCCGCCGGTGGATTACGAGCGGGGCTTCCACATCCAGCTGCCCGGCACCGACGGCAGCCTGCCGGCGATGACCGTCTCGGCCCAGGCTGCCATCCACTGGGTGCACCGGATCGCCGCCGTCATCGTGTTCGTGCTGCTGAGCGTCCTTTACCTCGGCATCTCCGGCAATCCGCGCTATGCCCCCCTGAGCAAGTCCGGACTGGTGCTGGGCTTTCTGTTGCTGGTTCAGGTCGGACTGGGCGTGCTGGCGATCCGGCTGCAGCTACCCCTGGCGGTCGCCCTGGGCCACAGCCTGGTTTCGGCCCTGCTGCTGCTCAATGTCTTGCAGATCAACCTGTATCTGCGGGCACCCGCGGCACTTCCCGCACCCCTGCGTGAACTGGAGGAACAACCCGCGGCCGTCGTGCCTCCGGTGGCGATCGAACCCGTCCGCGAACCGGAACCGGTGCGGCTCGACCCCGACACCCTGTTCAGCCGCCTCAAGTCGGGCCTGGGCAAGACCCGCAGCGGGCTGACCGGGTTCCTCGCCAACGTCGCCCTCGGCCGCAAGACCATCGACCGAGACCTGCTGGAGGAGATCGAAGCCCAGTTGCTGATGGCCGACATCGGCGTCAAGGCCACCGGCGCCATCATCGCCGACCTCACCGCCGGCCTGGAACGCAGCGAACTGGCCGACGCCGAAGTGCTGATGACCCGGCTCAAGGACCATCTCTATCAGCTCATCGAGCCGGTCAGCCGGCCGCTGGTCATCCCACCCTCCGACAAGCCCTTCGTCATCCTCGTGGTGGGCGTCAACGGGGTCGGCAAGACCACCACCATCGGCAAGCTCGCCAAGCGCCTGCAACAACAGGGCAAGAGCGTGATGCTGGCGGCCGGCGACACCTTCCGGGCGGCGGCGGTGGAACAGCTGCAGACCTGGGGCGAGCGCAACCATATCCCGGTGGTGGCCCAGAGCACCGGTGCCGACTCGGCCTCGGTCATCTTCGACGGCATCCAGTCGGCCACCGCCAAGGGTTACGACGTGCTGATCGCCGACACCGCGGGGCGCCTGCACACCAAGTCCAACCTCATGGAGGAACTGGCCAAGATCAAGCGCATCATGGCCAAGCTTGACCCTTCGGCACCCCATGAGGTCTTGTTGGTGCTGGACGCCGGCACCGGCCAGAACGCCATCAGCCAGGCGCGCCAATTCAACGAGGCCGTCAGCCTGAGCGGCCTGGTGGTGACCAAGCTGGATGGCACCGCCAAGGGCGGGGTGACCTTCGCCCTGGCCTCCCAGTTCGGCATTCCGATCCGCTACATCGGGGTCGGCGAAGGCATCGACGATCTGCAGGATTTCGACGCCCGCCGCTTCATCGACGCGCTGTTCGCCTGAGCCCGGCCGGTGCTGCAGTTCAGCAACGTCTACAAGCGCTACCCGGAGGGTGGCGATGCCCTGGCCGGCATCAGCTTCCGCCTCAAGCCGGGGGAAATGGCCTTCCTCACCGGCCACTCGGGCGCCGGCAAGAGCACCCTGTTGCGGCTGATCCCCCTGATCGAGCGCCCCACCCGCGGCCAGATCACGGTGGGCGGCCGCAACCTGGCGCGGCTCGGCAACCGCGACATTCCCCACCTGCGCCGCCAGCTGGGCCTGATCTTCCAGGACTTCCGCCTGCTGTACGACCGCACCGTCTACGACAACGTGGCCCTGCCCCTGGTGATCGCCGGGTTCGGACCCGCCGAGATCGGCCGCCGGGTGCGGGCGGCGCTCGACAAGGTCGACCTGCTGTCCAAGGAGAAGCGCTACCCGAGAGGCCTGTCCGGCGGCGAGCAACAACGGGTCGGCATCGCCCGCGCCATCGTCCACAAGCCGCCCCTGATCCTGGCCGACGAACCCACCGGCAACCTGGATCCCGCCCTTTCGGAAGAGATCATGCTGCTGTTCCGCGAACTCAACCAGGTCGGCGTCACGGTGCTGATCGCCAGCCACGACCTGGGACTGATTTCCCGCCTGGGCAGCCGGGTCCTGGAACTCAACCAGGGCCGGCTGGAACCGGAGCACTGAGCATGGCCCGCAACCGCCGCCTGCAATCCCCCGCCCGCAGCCTGGCCAACCGGCTGCTGCGCCGGTTCGGCAACCTGCCGCTGGTGCAGCGGATACAGAACTACGTGTTCATGCACGTGCATCTGTTCGTCGCCAGCCTGGGCCGCATCTGCCGCACCCCCATCGCCAGCGCCATGACCGTGCTGGTGATCGCCATCGCCCTGACGCTACCGGCCAGCTTCCACACCCTGGTGGACAACCTGGGGCGGGCCGCCGGCAACCTGGAGGCCACCAATCACATTTCCATCTTCCTCAAGCCCGATGCGGTCAATGAGGTCGGCTCGCGGATCGCCCGCAAGCTGGCGGAACACCCTCAGGTCAAGGAGGCCCGGCTGGTCACCAAGGAGGAAGGCCTGCAGGAGTTCCGCCGCTACAGCGGTTTCGGCGAGGCCTTGCGGCTGTTGGATTTCAACCCGCTGCCGGCGGTGGTGGCGGTCACCCCGAAGGACTCCCTGACCAGGCCGGAAGACGTGGACCGGCTGATCGAGGAACTCAAGGGCATCGACCAGGCCGATCTGGTGCAAATGGACAGCGACTGGATGCACAAGCTGGCGGCCATCCTCAGCATCGCCCGCCGCACCGTCGGGATGCTGGACCTGCTGCTGGCGCTGGCGGTGCTGCTCATCGTCAGCAACACCATCCGCCTGGAATTGCACGCGCGCGAGGAGGAGATCGCCATCACCAAACTGATGGGCGCCACTGACGGCTTCGTGCGGCGGCCCTTCCTCTACACCGGCTTCTGGTACGGGCTGGGTGGCGGCCTGCTGGCCTGGATCCTCATGAGCATCCTGATCCTGCTGCTGGACGGCCCGGTCAGCCGACTGGCGGAACTCTACGGCGGCGGTTTCGAGCTGGAATTCCTCGACGGCGGCAAATCCCTGCCCCTGATCCTCGCCGCCGCCGGTCTCGGCATCGCCGGTGCCTGGGGCGTGGTGGACTACCATCTGCGACGGATGGCGCCGACCTGAACATCGGTGCTGCGCCGATACGGCGGTTCGGCCGCCGCCCCCAACCTTCGTCCAAGGAGCTTCGCTCATGACCGGAACCCCCTATGCCGTTGCCCTGCTCGGCTTCGTGCTCGCGACCGCCGTGGCGAATGCCGCCGACACCTGTGGCCCAACGGCCGTCCCGGGCGCCCAATCGCTGAACCGCAGGTTTGCCGTCGAGCAATTCACGCCCGGGCCCAACCCCGCGGTCGCTGAAGCGTTCCAGGCCGTCGCGGCGTTGGCGCCCGACTTCCCGACCGCGGTCACGGTCCCGCTGGCGTGGGGCAAACAAGTGGTCATGGACCAGCGCCACAAAGGCCTGCCGGTGCTGGGTGGCCGCGTCGCGGTAACCTACAACGGCAGCAATGAGCCCATTGCCATCCAAGGCCAACGCCTGAACGTCAGTGATACCGTTCCGACCGAACCGGCCATCACCGAGACCCAGGCGGTGGCGACCGTGGCCAGCTGGTTACAGGTCAACGCCACTCCGCCCGGACAGGTCTTCACGCCCCTGCGGCCGGCTTCGAAGGAACGGGCGATCCACGTGGACGCCGAGGGTGCAAGCCATCTGGTGTACCGGATCGTGCAACCGACCTGGGACGCGGCGGGAATGGGCGGAACCTACCTGGGGCTGGTGGATGCCATCAGCGGCCTGCTGCTGGACTCGCCCCGCGACATCAACCGCTACGACACGCCGCCCCAGGGACCGTTGGGGCGGGTGTACAAATCGGGCAATCCGGTGGCGGGTCTGCGGCGCCCCAAACTGAAAGACAGCGACACCATCCCCGACCGCGCCTACCGTACGGTCACGCTGGAGCACCTGCTGCATCCGGCCGAACTGGTCGGCAGTTACGTGGACACGGTCAGCCTGACCGCGGAGGCCTACCGCGCGGTGCCGGTGGACGGCAACTTCCTGTTCCGGCGCAACCCCTCCAACCCCGCCGACGGCGCCCATTTCGACGCGGTCATGGCCTATTACACCATCGACCAGGCCCAGCAATTCCTGCAGAACTCCGGCGCGGACGCGGCGCTGC
>VEPB01000142.1 GCA_012026715.1 Methylococcaceae bacterium
AATCGCTGGTGGAATTGAGCAAGCGGTTATTCAGCCTGGGCGTGCAGCCCTATTACCTCCATCTGCTGGACAAGGCCGGCGGTGTCGCACATTTCGATATACCGGAGGAAGCTGCATTCGAACTCTACGACGAATTGCGGCGCCGGATGGCGGGGTATCTCGTCCCGCGGCTGGTGCGGGAGGAGGTCGGGAAGGCCTACAAAAGCCTGAGAACAGGACAGGATCGAGGTGTCGCAACGAATTCGGATTCCCCCGGCCCTCATCGTTCATAGGGCAATCGCATGAAGGAAGTGGCTGATATTGTTTGGCAAGTGGCCCGGGGATGCCGAAAAAAGGCGGGTATTTTGGGTTCACTTGTTGAGATCGATGGAAGCTGGAGACGAAAAGAAGTCGTTGTTGGATCATTTTGCCGATCTGGAGGAACCGCGTACGCGGGAACCGCGGTGCGAGCTGCGGGCTTAATTTGGTTCGCCAAGACAATACGGTGAAAGCCGGTATCAAAGCCCGCCGATTGAAAGCCGGTTGGGATGACATTTACCGGCAGAAATACTGGGATGCACCCCCTCGCTTGATGCGATTGCCCCTCACGCCGCCGCCAGTTGCTCCCAGTTCCATTCACCCCCGCGCTTGAATTCCAGGAAAGCGTCGTAGCATTCGATCCGGTTGGCGACATCCTCACGGCCGTCGCGGCCCATGGTCAGGTAGCCGATGCCGGCCTGGGCCAACGAGTTGAGCATGGCGGCGGTGAGGTCCGGCGCCAGGTCGGCACTGCGCAGGTCCAGCACCGCGAAGCGAGGCTTGGCGATCAGGATTCGGGCCAGCGACACCAAGTGCTGCTCGTGCACCGACAGCGTGGTTTCCCAGTCGCGCTCCGCATCCAGGCCGCCCACCCGCGCGACGATGCCTTCGATGCCCAGGGATTTCAGGACGGCCAATAACTGGCTGTCGGCCACGGCAACGCTGGCCGGCTCCAGGATGAGGGCATCCCGCAGGGTGCCCGGCGGCAGGTAGGGGCGTTCCGGCAGGAACAGGATGCGGTCGAGCTTGGGGCGGATCACCCGGCCGGTGCCGGCATCGGCGATGCCCGCGGTGCCCTTGAACAGGGCGTCCTTGGCGCCGTCGTCGAAGGCGGTGACCAGCACCCGGCTGCCGGCCGGAATTTCCACCGTCAAGTCTTTGACCAGGATGCTGCCATCGTTGGGTGACAGCAGGGTCAGGCGCTCGTAGGCCAGGCGGTCGTCCTGTTCGGTAAGGTCGACCGCCGCGAGGGTTTCGGTCTGGGCCAGCTCGATGGCGTACCACAGGTTGATGAGCCGCTGGATCACCGCCGCGAACGAGGAAATCGATTGAAACTGGGTGACGATGAGGGAAAATGCGCCGACCAGCATGGCAAAGGCCAGGGCGGCCTGGGTGATTACCCCGAAATCGGCATTTTGTTCCACGAACAATGGGGCCGCCAGCAGCACCGGAATGACCTGGATCAGGTAGTTGTAGCCGGTGGTGAAGTAACCCAGGTTGCGGTTGACCAGGATGATCTTGCGGAAGTTGCCGCCGACCTGGTCGAACAGCCGGGACGAGCGATCCAGCATGCGCGATTCGCGGTGCAGCAGGGCCACCGATTCGGCGTGTTCCCGCACGTGCATGAGGCCGGAGCGGAACGCGGCCTCCTTGTCCAGCTGGTTGTAGTTGAGGTCCACCAGGCGCTTGCCCAACAGGACCGTCATGGCGGAGCCGACCACCGCGTACAGCAGGGCGACCCCGAACAGGGTGGGGCTGATGGACCACAGCACCCCGGAAAACGCGACCACCGTGAACAAGCCGTTCAGTACCATGAGGATGAAGGACAGGGTGGTGGTCGCAAAGCTGCGGACGTCGTCGGCGATGCGCTGATCCGGATGTTCGATGCCGCCGCTGAGCAGGAAGGCGTCGTTCATCCGGTAATAAGTGGGATACTGGAGATAGAGCTCGACGAAGCGCCGGGTCATCCAGTCGCGGATCAGGAAGCCCAGGCTTTCCTCGGCATAGCGCAGCAAGACCGCGGTCACCGTCAGGGCTGCGAACACCGCCACATAGAACAGGGCCTGCAACAGATAGCCGGCGGTATCGCGTTCGGTGATGGCGGTCATGAAGTCGCGCCCGACGTAGCTGCCGACGATGTTGAGGCCGTTGACGCCGAGCAACATGACGATCAGCAGCAGGAACAGGGTGACCGCGCGACCGCCGATGGGCGACCGCAGCAGGTTGCGCAGCAGCTGGGCGAATAGGCCCCAGCCCTGTTCATTGATTGGAATGTTGAACATCGGGTCGCTACCTTGGATTCTTGTTATGGGGGTGGTGTGGGGCGGCCGGCTCGGCTGCGAACCCGCCGGAACCACTATTAGCA
>VEPB01000309.1 GCA_012026715.1 Methylococcaceae bacterium
GAAACCCGTACGGTTGAAGTTGTGGCTTCTGACGCCGCTTGGGAAGTGTATCGTCTGTCCGACATCATCTACGATCCGGACAGCCGTTTCGCAGGTCTGCTGTTCTTCTTCGACGCAGCCGGCAACCGTCAGATCACTCAGATCGACGCTCCGCTGATCCCGTCCTTCATGTAAGTTCCAGGAACCTGCCGTCTCGGCGGCAGGTTCTCTTACCTGAAGAAGGAGAATAAAGCCCCCGGGATCGCTCCCGGGGGCTTTTTTATGGGCGCCGAGCAGTTGGCGCCGACCTGTGTCCGCACCAAGGTGGAACGGGAACAAAATACTTGAAAATCAGGGTCGGATTCCCTATAGTCTCGGCCCGTTTTGCGTGCCGCCAGCTGCCGTCGGCAACGTGTAATGGCTAGTCCAATCAAAATCTTACGCCCTCGAACTAATGGTTGGCGTAGGCCGGGTCGGCACCAACTTCGGATTTATGGCGTATTTCCTCAGGAAACACAGCCTGTAGCGCCAAGCGACATGAGGTAACCAATGAGTCACAACGCATTACCCGCCAAGCAGGGCCTGTACGACCCTCGTCATGAACACGATGCATGCGGCGTGGGCTTTATCGCGCACATCAAGGGCCAGAAAAGCAATGGGGTCATCAAGCAAGGCTTGGAACTGCTCAAGAATCTGACCCACCGCGGCGCCGTTGGCGCGGATCCTCTGGCGGGCGACGGTGCGGGTATCCTCATTCAGCTTCCCGACGCATTCCTGCGGAGCGAATGCCAGGCACTAGGCATTGCTTTGCCGGAAGTCGGCCACTACGGCGTCGGCATGGTGTTCCTGCCCCGCGCGGAGGAGCAGCGGATCGGCTGCCAGGCCGTGCTGGAGGATTACGTTCGCCAGGAGGGACAGACCCTCCTCGGTTGGCGCGACGTTCCGGTCGACAACACAGGTCTGGGCGAGTCGGTCAAGCTGGTGGAGCCGGTGGTGCGCCAGGTGTTCATCGCCCGCGGCGCCAACTGCGCCAGCCAGGACGCATTCGAGCGCAAGCTGTTCGTGATCCGCAAGCAGGTGGAAAACGCCATTCTTGAGCGCGGCCTGGACGACGGCAAGGCTTTCTATCTACCCTCGTTCTCGTCGCGCACGCTGGTTTACAAGGGAATGCTGCTGGCCGATCAGGTCGGACTTTATTACCGCGACCTCCAGAACGAAACAATGATTTCGGCTCTGGCGCTGGTGCACCAGCGGTTTTCCACCAATACCTTCCCGACCTGGGATCTGGCGCATCCGTTTCGCATGATCGCCCACAACGGCGAGATCAACACCATCCGTGGCAACATCAACTGGATGGCGGCGCGACGTGCATCCATGTCCTCCGAATTGCTGGGCGCAGACCTTAACAAGGTGTGGCCGCTCATTGCCGAGGGCCAGTCTGACTCGGCCTGTTTCGACAACGCTCTGGAACTGCTGGTGACCGGAGGCTATTCCCTGGTCCACGCGATGATGCTGCTGATCCCGGAAGCCTGGGCCGGCAACCCGCTGATGGACGAGCAACGCCGGGCTTTCTACGAATACCATTCGGCTTTGATGGAGCCGTGGGATGGTCCCGCCGCCGTGGCTTTCACCGATGGCCGCCAGATTGGCGCCACCCTGGATCGTAACGGCCTGCGACCGGCGCGCTACCTCATCACCGACGACGATTACGTGGTCATGGCCTCGGAGATGGGCGTGCTGGAAATTCCCCAGCACAAGATCGTCAAGAAGTGGCGGCTGCAACCGGGTCGCATGCTGCTCATCGACATGGAGCAAGGGCGGATCATCGACGACGCCGAGATCAAGTCGGATCTGGCCGGCCGCGCGCCTTACCAGAAATGGGTGGACGATGCCCAGATCGTGGTGGAAAAGTTGCCACCGGAAGTCGCCGCCATGGCGCCCGACGCGCAAACCTTGCTGGACCGTCAGCAAGCCTTCGGCTACACCCAGGAAGACATCAAGTTCTTCCTCCAGCCCATGGCGTTGACCGGTCAGGAGCCGGTGGGATCGATGGGCACCGACGCGGCGCTGGCCGTGCTGTCCAACCGCTCGCGCTTGTTGTATGACTATTTCAAGCAGGGTTTCGCCCAGGTTACCAACCCGGCCATCGACCCCATCCGGGAAGAGTTGGTCATGTCGCTGGTGTCCCACATCGGCCCGCGGCCCAACCTGCTGGGGTTGGGCAACCAGGAGAACCACAAGCGCCTGGAAGTCCACCAGCCGATCCTGACCAACAAGGATCTGGAAAAGATCCGCCGCATCGAAACCCGCACGGCCGGCGCCTTCAGGACCAAGACCCTGAGCATGTGCTTTGCCGCCGACACCGGGGCTGCCGGCATGGAGCCTGCCTTGAAGGCTTTGTGTGCCCAGGCGGAGAAGGCGGTGCTGGACGGCAATAACATCCTGATTCTGTCTGACCGCCGCATCGATGCGGATTACGTGGCCATTCCGGCCTTGCTGGCGACCTCGGCGGTGCACTATCACCTGATCCGCGCGGGTCTGCGCACCCAGGTGGGACTGGTGATCGAGACAGGTGAAGCGCGCGAGGTCCATCATTTCGCCTTGCTGGCCGGTTACGGCGCGGAAGCGGTCAATCCCTACCTGGCCTTCGATACCCTGTCGGACCTGCGCGAGCGCCTACCCGAAAAGCTGACGGAGGACGAGGCCCACAAGCGCTATATCAAGGCGATCGGCAAGGCGCTGCTCAAGGTCATGTCGAAGATGGGGATCTCGACCTACCAGTCATACTGCGGCGCCCAGATCTTCAATGCCATCGGCTTGTCGGAGCAGTTGCTGGACCAATACTTCACCGGCACCATTTCAACCACCGGTGGCGCCACCGTGCTGGAAATCGCCGAGGAAACCGTACGCCGTCACCGTCTGGCATTCGGTAACGCGCCGCTGTATCGCAATGCGCTGGACGTGGGCGGCGAATATGCCTACCGGGTGCGCGGAGAAGATCACATCTGGACGCCGGACACCATCGGCAAGCTGCAGTTCGCGACCCGCGCCAACGACGCCAAGACTTACGCGGAATACGCGCGCATCATCAACGAGCAAAATCAGTCCTTGCTGACCCTGCGCGGCCTGATGGAATTCAAGTTCGCCGACGCCGGTGTGCCGATCGAGGAGGTCGAGCCGGCCAAGGAGATCGTCAAGCGTTTTGCCACCGGTGCCATGTCGTTCGGTTCCATCTCCTGGGAGGCTCATACCACTCTGGCGATCGCCATGAACCGGATCGGCGGCAAGTCCAATACCGGCGAGGGCGGCGAGTTGTCGGAGCGGTTCAAGCCGCTGCCCAACGGCGATTCCATGCGCTCGGCCATCAAGCAGGTCGCTTCCGGCCGGTTCGGCGTGACCACCGAATATCTGGTCAACGCCGACGACATCCAGATCAAGATCAGCCAGGGCGCCAAGCCGGGCGAAGGCGGACAGCTGCCCGGCCACAAGGTGGATTCGGTGATCGCCAAGGTGCGGCATTCGACGCCGGGTGTGGGGCTGATCTCGCCGCCGCCCCACCACGACATTTATTCCATCGAGGATCTGGCTCAGCTGATCCACGATCTGAAGAACGTCAATCCGGCCGCCCGCATCAGTGTCAAGCTGGTGTCGGAAGTGGGCGTCGGCACGGTGGCGGCCGGGGTGGCCAAGGCCCACGCCGACCATGTGACCATCGCCGGCTACGATGGCGGGACCGGCGCCAGCCCGATCACCTCCATCAAGCATGCCGGATTGCCGTGGGAAATCGGATTGGCCGAGACCCACCAGACCCTGGTGCTCAACAAGTTGCGCGGCCGCATCAGCGTGCAGGCCGACGGTGGCATGCGCACCGGCCGCGACGTGGCCATCGCCATGCTGCTGGGAGCCGATGAAGTGGGTTTCGCCACCGCGCCGCTGATCGTGGAAGGCTGCATCATGATGCGCAAGTGCCATCTGAACACCTGCCCGGTCGGCGTGGCCACCCAGGATCCGGAGTTGCGCAAGCGCTTCACCGGCCAGCCCGAGCATGTGGTGAACTTCTTCTTCTTCATTGCCGAGGAACTGCGGCAGATCATGGCCAAGCTGGGCTTCCGGACGGTCAACGAGATGATCGGCCGCTCCGACCGGCTCGACATGCGCAAGGCCATTTCGCACTGGAAAGCTTCCAAGATCGATCTGTCGAAGATCCTCTATCGGCCGGAGGTCGGTCCCAATGTGTCGATTTACTGCTGCGAGCCGCAGGATCATGGATTGGACAAGGCCCTGGACCGACAGATCATCGCCCAGGCTCGTCCGGCGCTGGAGCAGCGCCAGCCGGTCCGGATCGAAACCGACATCCACAACTACAACCGGACCTTTGGTGCCATGCTGTCGGGTGAGGTGGCCAAGCGCTATGGACATGAGGGCCTGCCGGACGACACCATTTCGGTGCTGGTGAAAGGCACGGCGGGCCAGAGTTTCGGCGCCTTCCTGGCGGCCGGCGTCAGCGTGGAATTGCAGGGCGAGGCCAACGACTATGTGGGCAAGGGTTTGTCAGGCGGCCGCATTGCCATTTATCCGCCGGCCGACTGCCCCATCAAGCCAGAAGACAACATCATCGTCGGCAATACCGTGCTGTACGGCGCCATCAGTGGCGAGTGCTACTTCCGCGGGGTCGCCGGTGAACGTTTTGCCGTGCGCAACTCCGGCGCCATCGCGGTGGTGGAGGGGGTCGGCGATCACGGCTGTGAATACATGACTGGCGGCTGTGTGGTGGTGCTGGGAGGCACTGGCCGCAATTTCGCCGCGGGCATGTCCGGTGGCGTCGCCTATGTGCTGGATGAAACCGGCGACTTCGAACGTCGCTGCAACCTGGCGATGGTGGAACTGCAACCGATCCCTGCGGAGGACGCGGCGCTGGAAAGCCTGGACCATCAGGGCGGAGACATGGAAAGCCATGGTCTGGTGGACATCATGCGCGACATGAGCGGCAACGACGTCCAGCGTATCCGCAACCTGATCGAGCGTCATCGCCGCTACACCGGCAGCGCGCGCGCCAAGCACATTCTGGACAACTGGGCGAGCTACGTCGGCCGCTTCGTCAAGGTGATGCCGGTGGACTACCGGCAGGCCCTGGAAAAGATGCGGCAATCCCAGGCTCAG
This sequence comes from Methylococcaceae bacterium, assembly GCA_012026715.1. GTDB lineage: Bacteria > Pseudomonadota > Gammaproteobacteria > Methylococcales > Methylococcaceae > VEPB01. The sequence goes on from VEPB01000309.1 coordinate 5,140, forward strand.
TCAGGGCTCCGTCACTAAACGTACCGCTGCCGAGAGCCGCCGGGCGGTCGCCGGGTAGAACCCGGTTGCCGCCCTGGCGTGTCAGGCCGCGCCGGGGCTTCGGGGTTGCTAGGCCCGTCCCGGCCAATCATTACACAGAGGTAGAAACAGCATGGGTAAACCCACGGGATTCATGGAAGTCTCACGGCAGGATCGACGCTACACGCTGGTGGCCGATCGCATCCAACACTACCATGAATTCGTCATTCCGCTGGCAGAGGACGAACTGCGGCGCCAGGGTTCGCGTTGCATGGACTGCGGCATCCCTTATTGTCATCGGGGCTGCCCCATCAACAACATCATTCCGGACTGGAACGACTTGGTTTATCAGGGCAACTGGCGGGAAGCCATCGAGGTCCTCCACAGCACCAACAACTTCCCCGAGTTCACCGGCCGTATCTGTCCCGCCCCTTGCGAGGCGGCCTGCACTCTCAACCTCACCGACGAGCCGGTCACCATCAAGAGCATCGAGTGCGCCATCGTCGACAAGGCCTGGGAATCCGGCTGGATCAAGCCGCAAGTGGCGCCGCGGCGGACCGGCAAGCGGGTCGCCGTGATCGGCTCGGGCCCGGCAGGCCTGGCCTGCGCCCAGCAGTTGGCGCGGGTAGGCCATACCGTGGTGGTTTACGAGAAGAATGATCGCATCGGCGGCCTGATGCGCTACGGCATCCCGGATTTCAAGATGGAGAAGCAGCTGATCGATCGCCGCATCGGGCAGATGCAGGCGGAAGGCGTGACCTTCCGTCCCAACAGCCACGTGGGCAAGGACATCCCCGTTGCCGATCTGGTGGCCGACTTTGACGCGGTGGTCTTGGCTGGTGGCTCGGAACAGCCACGCGATTTGCCGGCGCCCGGCCGGGAGTTGCAAGGCGTTCATTTCGCGATGGAATTCCTGCCCCAACAGAACAAGCGCAATGCCGGCGACGCGATTCCCGAAGAGATCGCCATCAGCGCCAAGGACAAGCACGTGGTCGTGATCGGCGGCGGCGATACCGGTTCGGACTGTATCGGCACCTCCATCCGCCACGGCGCCGCTGCCGTGGTCCAGATCGAGATTCTCCCCAAGCCTCCGGAAAAGGAAGACAAGGCGCTGACCTGGCCCAATTGGCCCAACAAGTTGCGGACTTCTTCTTCGCAGGAAGAAGGCTGCGTCCGCGACTGGAGCGTGGCGACCAAGTCGTTCGAAGGTAGCCATGGCCGGGTGACCCACATCAACTGCGCTCGCGTCGAGTGGAAGAACGACGGCGGCCGCTGGGTCATGAGCGAAATTCCCGGCAGCGAATTCACCCTCAAGGCCGATCTCGTCCTGCTCGCCATGGGCTTCCTCCATCCGGTGCGCGAAGGCCTGCTGAGTGATCTGGGGGTTGCGCTGGACGAGCGGGGTAACGTGAAGGCCGACGTCAATGACTACAGCACCTCGGTGAACAAGGTGTTCGCGGCCGGCGACATGCGCCGAGGCCAATCCCTGGTGGTCTGGGCCATCCGCGAAGGGCGCCAGTGCGCCCGCGCCGTTGACGAATTCCTCATGGGCAGTTCCGACCTGCCCCGCTAGGGGC
>VEPB01000032.1 GCA_012026715.1 Methylococcaceae bacterium
CGTGTGGCTACCCCTGCTCATCAACCTGGTGGTGTATTCGCTCGGCTTCTGGCTGGCGGGCCACTACTTCGGGGCTGCCATGGACTGGCTGCTGCCCGGCTGGCTGGATTGGCTGCGCTGGCTGTTGTGGCCGATCTTCGCGGTGGCCCTGGTGGCCATCGGCTTCTTCACCTTCACCGTGGTGGCCAACCTGATCGGCTCGCCGTTCTACGGCGCGTTGTCGGCCAAGGTGAGCAGCCTGGACGGCGCGGCCCCGCCGCCTCCGACTTCAATCGGCTCCGTGCGGGATGCTTTGGCGGCCCTGGCCCTGGAAATGAACCGACTCGGCTACCTGGGGCTGCGGGCCTTGCCGATCCTGGTGATGTTCCCCATTCCCGGCATCAACCTGGTCGCCGCGGTGCTCTGGATGGTGTTCGGCGCCTGGTCGATGGCGCTGGAGTATTTGTCCTACCCGCTCGATGGCGTGGGACTGAAGTTCGCTGCCCAAAAGGAGTTCCTGCGGGGCCGGCGCGGGGAGGTGCTGGTGTTTGGCGCCCTGGTGATGGCGGGTCTGACCCTGCCGCTGTTCAACATCCTGGTGCCCCCCGCGGCGGTGGCCGGCGCGACCCTGTATTGCCGCGCGCGCAAGCTGGCCCTGACGGCAGGCTGAAAACGACCGGATAATATCTCAGCTTGAGGCCGCCGGCCGGTCGGTCAAGCGCCGCCTCACTTCTTCTTGGGCCGGTATGCCCAGATCGTCCCCTTAACCGTGACCGTCACCGTGGTGGTCACCGCCACGGGGAGCGTGATCTTCTTGCTGCCGGCATCGAGCGTCCGGGTTTCATTGGTCACCGTCGATTTGGCGGCGATGTTGTCGACCGCGAGGGTTGCTTCCTGGACCTTCTTGCCGTCGGGGGGCACGTTTTGCTGCAGCACCGCGACGAGCTTGTTGTCGTAGCCCTTGGCCGCGATCGCCGTATGGTGGTTCTGGTCGAAGGTTTCCGTGTTATCCGACTCATCCGCCGGGTTGGGGTCGATCGTCACGCCGGCCGGGAGATTCTTGTAGAAGACCGAAACGACCGTCCTGGTGGTCATGACGTAATCGCGGAACTGCAGAATGTCTCCCGGTGTGATGTCCTTGAAGGCGATCTTGTCGCCCCAGACATAGTCCGCATTGGGGGTCACCTTCGAGGCGCCCATGATGTCGTTGGACGTTTGGGCTCCAGCCTGCGCCAAGGCCTTTTCCGCAAGGGTCCAGCATTCGCCATCTCCGACCTGGGTTCCGATATTGCCAGACGCATAGGCGACGATCTGTTGGTTGATGGTGAGAGCCATGCCGGGTACCTGTCAGGTTGGGGTTCGACGGGGAGGAGTCATGCCAGGGGAAAGCATAGTCCTGGTCGGCCGTTGGCGCCTCAGGAGTGCAGCGCCATCGGATGGATAGCCGCCGGTGAGCGGCGGGATGCAGTCAGTCCGCTGACATCGCAACCGGCTGTCCCTCCAGCCATTCGCCGTCGGCTGCCGGATCGCCCAGCCGCGTCGACACGATCCGTCCGGTGGGGCCAGCGGCTTCGTCCAGGATGGCGGATACCTTGAGGTAGTTGGGGGTGTAGCCGAAATAGCGGCGCCGGAGGGGCTGTCCGGCCGGCTCGCCGGCTTCCCACAGCACCTCGGTGGTCCTGCCGCCGAAGCTTCGTAGCAGTTTCAGCCGCTGCTTGCGCACCAGCAGTTGCAATTGGCGGGCACGGGCTTTCTTGACCGCTTCGGCAACCGGGTCCGGCAGCGTCGCGGCCTTGGTGCCGGCTCGAGGGGAATAGCTGAAGATGTGGACGTGGCCGAACCCCTGGGATTGGATGAAGTCCAGCGACTGGCGCCACTCGTCTTCGGTTTCGCCGGGGAAGCCGACGATGATGTCGGTGGTGAGGTTCAGGTCCGGCACCACGGTCCGCGCCCGCTCCGCCAGCGCCGCGAAATCGGCGCTGCGGCCGCGCCGCGCCATGCGCCGCAGGGTGGCGTCGCAGCCACTTTGCAGCGGCAGGTGCAGATGGGGCATGACGCGGGGTTCGGCCAGCAGTTCGAACAGCCGGTCGGTCAGTTCCCAAGGCTCCAGCGAGCCGATCCGGATGCGCGGCACCGCGGTGCGGCGGATCGCCGCTTCCAGCAAGTCTTCCAGCCGCAGGCCGAGGTCGCTGCCCCAGCCGCCCAGGTGGACGCCGGTCAGGACGACTTCCAGGATGCCCTGGCCATGCAGGCTGTCGATTTCCTCGACGATCTCGTCGATGGGGCGGCTGCGTTCCTCGCCGCGGGCGACGGTGACGATGCAAAAGGTGCATCGGTAGCGGCAGCCGTCCTGCACCTTGACGAAGGCGCGCTGGCGGCCCAGCGCGAACAGGGCGCAGTCGCCCGGCTCCTGCGCCGCTGCCGGCATCGCCGCGACATCGAGCCGCTGGCGGACGATTTCCACCAGCCGGGGCTTGTCGGCATTGGCCACCACCAGATCGACTCCCAGGATCGCCGCGGCCTCTTGCTGATTGAGCGAGGCGTAGCAGCCGCTGACCACCAGCTTCGCGGTGGGATTTTCCCGGTGGGTCTTGCGGATCAGGTAGCGGGATTTCTTGACCGCATCGGCGGTGACGGCGCAGGAGTTGAAGATCACCAGATCGGCGGGATCGCCGTCGCCCGCCAGGCGGTGACCGTCGGCTTGCAACTGCCGGGCCCAGGTTTCCAATTCCGCTTCGTTGAGGCGGCAGCCCAGGGTTTTCAGATTGACGCGCATGATCGATGGTTCGTAACGGGGCGGGGCCTTCGCGTTGAGGGCTTGGGCGGCTTCAATCCAGCCACTCGGTCTCGACGGTCCCGTCTGAGCGGCAGCATAACACCTGGCCCTGCGAGTCGGTCCATTCCGCCAGCACGATGCGCTTGGCCGACCTGCCATTGACGAGCAGATCGTGGACGGCCGGGCGGTGGGTATGGCCGTGGATCAGCAGGTCGATCCCGAACCGCTCCATGGCCGAACGCACCGCTTCCGGGTTGGCGTCCATGATCTCGGCGGTCTTGCCGCCCTTGTCCCAGCCGCTCTTGAAACGGTACCAACGGGCGTAGAGCTGACGCATCCACAACGGTTTGGCCAGCGCCTGACGTTTCCATTCGGAGCTGCGCACCCGCTCCCGCGCCGTCTGGTATTGAACGTCGTCGGTGCACAGCAGGTCGCCGTGGGTGACCAGCGCCGGCCGGCCGTACAGGTCGATGACGGCGTAGTCGTCCAGCAGGGTGGCGCCGGTCTGGCGGCAAAAGCCGCTGCCCACCAGAAAGTCCCGGTTGCCGTGCTGAAAGAACACCGCCGTCCCGGCTCGACTGAGCCGGTTCAGGGCGTGTTTCACGTTGCGGTTGGGCGCGGAATCGTCGTCGTCGCCGATGTAGGCGTCGAACAGGTCGCCCAGGATGTAGAGCCGTTCCGCTCTGCCGGCCCGATCGTTCAGAAACCGCAGCAGCCGGGAGACCGGTGCCGGTTTCGCCGCGCTGAGGTGAAGATCGGAGATGAACAGGGTTTCCGGCGCCATGGGGTAGCGGAGAGGGCAACGAAAGGGTCTGGCTGGGACGCTGGTCCGGGCCGGGATTCTCGAACGGCGACCATTGGTTCTTCAGCCACGCCAAAGGGTCATGGCGGGCCTGGCTCGCGGGCGATGCCGCCGGCTTCCAGCTTGTCGAACAGTTTTACCAGGCGCCGGTAGACGAAGGCGCCGTAAGCGACCACGGCCACCAGCAGGATGCCGAAGATCGCGACGATGTCGGTTCCGGTCAGGATGCTCACATGGGTCAGCGCGCTGACGGTGACCATGATGGTCAGCATGAGGATGACCGCCAGCGTTCCGATCAGCGTCCCCTTCAAGCCCGTTTGTGCCAGTTCGTATTCCAGCTCCAGCCGTCGCAGATGGAGCGCGTGGTCGGCTTCGCTGCCGGAAGGATGCAGGGATGGATCTGACGACATCGTAAAGGCCGAAACGCTGGGGCGACGCACTGGCGCTGTCGCCCCTCCGTGCTTATTGCCCGACGACGGACGCCTTGTTGATGACGATGGCGGTCTTGGGCACGTCGGTCGGCATGGGGCCGCC
>VEPB01000485.1 GCA_012026715.1 Methylococcaceae bacterium
CGCGCCATCGAGCGCGACATGGACGAGAACCAGCCGGCGGGGAAGGGCCGCTGACGCGACGCGTTGGTTAGGCTCTACAGCGCCTGCGGCAGCATGCGCCGGACGATCGGCTCCCACCGCACCGCCACACCCGGCAGCGCGCCGATCGCGGTTTCGCCTTCCAGCGCCTGGATGTCCGGCCGGCCGTAAGCGCCCTCGGCCAGCCGGTAAACGATCACCAGCCGGTCGCCGGGGTGCACCAGCCAATACTCGCGAACGCCGGCCCGTTCGTAAGCCTTGAGCTTGATGGTCTGATCGTGGCTGGCGGAGGCGGGCGACAGCACTTCCACCACCCAATCCGGCGGCCCCTTCACACCACGCGCCTCGATCTTGGCAGGATCGCACACCACCAGCACGTCGGGCTGAACCACCGTATCGACAGTATCATCGGCCTGGCCCGCCTTGGGCAGGCGCACGTCGACGGGAGCCACCAGCACACTGCAGTGATTGCCTTCAAGCGCCGCTCGGACCTGATGGGCGATTTCGAAGGCCATCACCTGATGATCGTAGGAAGGGGCCGGCGCCATCAGATAGGCATGGCCATCGATCAGTTCGTAACGGGCATCGTCCGGCCAGGTCAGGTAGTCGGCGTAGCTGTAGCGCTCGCTGCTGCGTAAGGCGTATCCCATGATGCGCTCCGAAGGTTCATCAAATTCACTCTATTCCATTTTGCCACCGATCGCGACCGCCGGCCCACCGTACAATGACACCATGGAATCCATCAGCGCCTTCGAGATGATCAAGATCGGCATCGGCCCGTCCAGTTCCCACACCATGGGTCCCTGGATCGCCGCCCGCCGCTTCCTGGACGAGATCCCCGAACTCGCCACGGTCCAATCCATCGAGGTGCGGCTATACGGCTCCCTGGCCAAGACCGGAGCCGGCCACGGCACCGACGTGGCCATCCTGATGGGTTTGTCCGGCCTGGATTACGCCACCATCGACACCTCCACCATCGCCGACCGGGTGGATCGGATCAAGGCGGAAGGAAAGCTGCTGCTGGGCGGGCGCCACGAAATTCCATTCATCCATGGACACGACCTGATCTTCGACTCTGCCCTCACCCTGCCACGCCACGCCAACGGCATGCGGTTCCGCGCCTTGCTGTCGGATGAGACTGATATGGCGCGAACCTATTACTCTCTGGGGGGCGGCTTCGTCGCCGGCGACGAACCAAGCCCCACCGACGACGTGCCCAAGACGGTCACGCCCCACCCCTGCCATAGTGGGGCCGAACTGGTCCGCACCTGCCACCGGCTGGGGCTGTCGGTCGCCGAACTCACCCGCCTCAACGAGCAGGCCTGGCGCAGCCGCGACGCCGTGGAGGCCCAGGCTCTGGCGCTGTGGGAGGAGATCAAGGCCAGCGTGTTCCGCGGCGTCAACAGCGAGGGCTATCTGCCGGGAGGACTGAGGGTCCGGCGCCGCTCGGCCGAGATCAACCGGCGCCTGCTGGGCGCCGAGCACTACCACTCGTTGAACGGCTGGTTGGCGCTGCTGAAACGGCAACCCCGCGACTTCACCCGGGTGAACAAATGGATCTCCTGCTTCGCCCTGGCGGTGAACGAAGAAAACGCCTCCTTCGGCCGTATCGTCACCGCCCCCACCAACGGCGCCGCCGGGGTGATCCCGGCGGTGCTGCTGTACGCCTGGTGCTTTCTCGACGGGATAGGGACCGACCACATCGTCCGCTTCATCCTGGTGGCCGGCGAGATCGGCACCCTGTTCAAGAAGAACGCCACCATCTCCGCAGCGATGGGAGGCTGCCAGGCCGAAGTGGGCGTGTCTTCGGCCATGGCGGCGGCAGGTCTGGCCGAGATCCTGGGCGGATCGCCGGAACAAGTGGTCCAGGCCGCCGAGATCGCCATGGAACATCACCTGGGACTGACCTGTGACCCGGTGGGCGGCCTGGTGCAGATTCCCTGCATCGAACGCAACTGCATGGGTGCCATCAAGGCCATCACCGCCGCCAACATCGCCCTGGAG
>VEPB01000012.1 GCA_012026715.1 Methylococcaceae bacterium
CCGCACCAATCCAGAACGGAGCGCGCCGGCGGCGATTCGGGCAACGGAAGTGGGTGCAGACTGACGGCATGGGGCTGGAGGCAGGCACGGCTAGTATACACTAGCGTCTTTTTCGCCCACCGAAGCTCACCCTGGTCGTGACCGGCGCCGCCATCCTCGTCGAAGACCTTTCCAAGAAATTCAACCGTTCCCTGGCCGGTGCGGCCTGGATTGGATTGAAGGACGGCTTGCGTCGCGGGTTGCGGCTGCAAGCCCGCGACGACTTGGCGCCGGGCGAATTCTGGGCGCTGCGCGATCTGTCGTTCCGAGTGGAACGGGGCGAGTGCCTGGGCATCATCGGCCCCAACGGCGCCGGCAAGACCACCCTGCTCAAGCTCATCAACCGCGATCTGCGGCCGAACCGGGGCCGCATCGTCACCGCCGCACCGGCGACCGCCCTCATCCGTATCGGCAGCGGCCTCCAGCCCCTGCTGAGCGGCCGCGAGAACGTCTACATTCAGTGCGCCCAGTTGGGCCTGAGCAAGCCCCAGACCGACGCCCAGATCGAACGCATCATCGAGTTCGCCGGCCTCAAGGATGCCATCGACGCGCCGGTTAAGACCTATTCCGACGGCATGTACGCCCGTCTGGAATTTGCCGCCGCCACCTGCGTGCCCATGGACCTGCTGCTCATCGACGAGGTGCTGGCGGTGGGGGACATCGCCTTCCAGCTGCGCTGCCTGGAACACATCAACGAACTCAAGCGGGCCGGCACCGCCGTGGTGTTCGTGTCCCATTCCGAGATGAACATCCGCCAGGTGGCCGACCGCTGCCTGCTGTTGTTCGACGGCCACCAATTGGCCCTGGGCGAACCAGATCGGCTGTTCGCCCACTACTACACCGCGGTGGGCTACCGCAACCGGCAACTGGCGGCCGCCGGTGGCGGCGTCACGCTACCGGAAGACCGGGCCGAGGGCATCGCCATCACCGACCTCCTGCGGATTGGCGGCGAAGGCGCCGTCAAAGTGGGCGGGACCCTGAAACTGGAACTGAGCTACCGTGCCGACCGGCTCCTCGACGGGCTGACGGTGGTCCTCCACTTCTGGACCGCCGGTGGCCTGCTGCTGGCGTCGGTGGACAGTGCCTGTGGCGGGCAGGCCGTCACCGCCTCCGGTTCCGGGTTGCTGCGCCTGCAGCTGCCGTTCGTCGGCCTCGCTCCCGGCCTCTACCGCATCGCCGCAGGCCTCCGCCAGGGCGAGCGGCTGCTGGTCTACCGCGCCAATCTGCTCGAAGTGGCCGTCACCGACGGCGGCCAGGCCGAACCGGCCGGACTGGCAACTTTGCCAGTGGTGGTCGAGGCGGTGGAGGGTCGCTGACCTTCCGAGTCCGTGGAGTCCCGGATGGTTTTCCGGTAGGTTATGCGCCGGCGCTCCTTCCCAATAGAGCCGCGACGAATGGATCCCTCGATGTCCGCCAAGAAGGTTTTCATCAGCTACCGCCACACCAAGCCTGACGAAGACTTAGCGGCGGCGCTCGAGAAATCGCTGATTGCCGATGGCTGCGAGGTTTTCGTCGATCGCCGGATGCTGTTGGGAACGGAATGGGCGGCGGAGATCGACCGTCGGCTCCGCGCCGCCGGTATTTTCGTGGTCCTGCTTTCGGCGGAGTCCATCCGCAGCGACATGGTGCGCCAGGAAATCATGCTGGCCCACCAGCTGAAACAGCAGGGAAGCTTGCGCATCCTGCCGATCCGGGTCGGATTTACCGGCGCTTTGCCCTATGACCTGGGCGGCTATCTGAATCCGCTGCAGTACGCGCTATGGGAAGGGGGACAGTCCACCGACGCCGTTGCGGCCGCGCTCCGGAACGCCATTCACCAGGCTGCGGAACTGCCGCTGGCCGGTCGCTCCGGCGAGGAAGCGGATGCGCCCGAGCAGATCGCGGTACTGCACGAAGCCACCGAAGGGCATGGCGCGCCGCTGCCCCAGGTCGATCCCCGCGTGCTGGAGCTGGCCATGGAAGAGCGGGGCACCATGCGCTGCGATTCGCCGTTTTATCTGCGCCGTCCCAGCGACGACGAAATGGACCGCCAGTTGCGCCGGGCGGGAACCACGGTCATCGTCAAGGGGGCTCGGCAGATGGGCAAGAGTTCCCTGCTGGTCCGTGCCGCCGTGCAGGCCAGAAACCAGGGAAAGCGGGTTTGCCGCATCGACTTTCAAGCCATCGACGAAGCCCGCCTGGCCACCCTGGACAGCCTCTTGCTGTACCTGTCGAACCGGCTGGCGCGGGACTTGAGGACGCGGCGCAAGCCTTCGGAATTCTGGGATGAAAACCTGGGCGCCAAAGACAACAGCACCTATTTCATCGAGGATGCGGTCCTGGGGGGCGAACAGCCCCCGCTCATCCTGTTTCTCGATGAAGCCGACCGGATCTTCGCCTATCCCTATCGCAACGATTTCTTCGGCCTGTTGCGTTCTTGGACGAATCGGCGGGCGGATACGCCTCTCTGGGATGATTTCAATCTGGTGGTGGCCCACTCCACCGATCCGGTGCTGTGGATCGACGACATTACCCAATCGCCCTTCAATGTCGGCAATCCCATCCGCCTGGCGGATTTCGACCGCGCCCAGCTGGCGCAACTGGCCGGACGTTACGGACTGAACGTGTCCGATAACCGCGTGAGCGAACTGCACCAACTGTTGGGCGGCCATCCGTACTTGAGCCGGCAAGCCCTTTACGTGCTCGTTTCCACCGGCTGGGACGGATTGCAACGCACCGCCGTCCGCCCCGATGGACCCTTCGGCGACCACTTGCGCCGGCTGGTGGGCATCGTCAATCAGCGCGAAGCGCTGCGCAAAGCCGTGCTGCAGATGCTTCAGGGCAAGCCCTGCGAGGATGAGCAGAGCTTCCAGCGGCTCTATGCTGCCGGCCTGGCGGCGGGCGACTGCCGGCAGCAGGCGCGCTTGCGCTGCCGGTTGTACGAAGACCATTTCCGGACCCATCTATGAGCGAAGCCGTCGCGGATCAGCCTGACGAGAACGGCTTCTTTCAGGCCGGCGGCACCCTCAAGGCCGATGTGCCGAGCTACATCGAACGTCCCGCCGACCGGGAGCTCTACCAGAACATCCTGGCCGGGGAATGCTGCTACATCCTGACCCCCAGGCAGATGGGCAAGTCCAGCCTGATGACGCGCACCGCCGCCCGCTTGCGCGCCGAAGGGCACCGGGTGGCGGTGGTGGACCTGACCGGTATCGGCGGCCATGCCGAGTCGATCACCGCGGACCAGTGGTATTACGGCCTCGCCCATCGTCTGCTGCGCGAGCTCCGGATCGATTTCGCCCTGGCGGACTGGTGGAAGGACCAATCCCGGCTTCCGCCCCTGCAGCGGCTGATGCATTTCTTCGAGGAAGGCCTGCTGAGCCGCAGCGAGGGACGGGTCATCATCTTCGTCGATGAGATCGATACCACCATCAAGCTGGGTTTCAGCGACGACTTCTTCGCGGCGATCCGCGCCTGCTTCAACGCCCGCGCCAATGACAGCCGGTTCGGCCGGCTGAGCTTCATCCTGCTGGGGGTCGCCAGCCCGGCGGACCTGATCCGCGATCCGACGCGGACGCCGTTCAACATCGGCAGGCGCGTCGATCTCAGCGACTTCAGCGACCGCGAGGCCGGCGTCTTGCTTCGGGGGCTGGCCGATCAAGGCGAGCAGGCCGGGAGCCTGCTGAGGCGGATCCTGCACTGGACCGGCGGCCATCCCTATCTGACCCAGCGGCTTTGTCTGCAGCTGCGGGGCCGGGCGGCCGGGGACGAGAGTCCCGAAGCTCGGGTGGACCCGCTGGTGGCCGGGGAATTTTTCGGCATCGCCCGCCACACTCGGGAAGACCATCTGAAGGTGGTGCACGAGCGCATCGCCCAGGCGGCGGAGCGCTCTGCCATCCTGCAAACCTACGCCAAGGTCCTCAAGGGCAGGCCGGTTCATGACCTGCCCCAATCCCCGGTCCATGCCGCCCTCAAGCTCTCCGGTCTGGTGAAGGCGGACGAACAGGGCCTGTTGACGGTGCGCAACCGGATTTACCGCAAGGTGTTCGACGCCCGCTGGATCCGCAGCCTGAGACCGTCCCGCTGGCCGCAGAACCTGGCTTTGGCGGTGCTGGTGCTGTTGGCTGTCGGCTTCGGTTGGTGGATCGGCGCCCAGCAGCTCAGCGCACGGGCGGGGTTCTCCATTGTCCTGGCCTGGCTGGGCCTCGCCTACCCCGAGCCGGAAATGGTCGAGATCCCGGCGGGCCGCTTCACCATGGGGTCGCCCGAGAGCGAAGTGGGACGAACCCAAGCCGAAGGGCCGCAACATGAGGTGAACGTCCGCCGGTTTGCCCTGGGCAGATACGAGCTGACCTTCGACCAGTACGACGTGTTCGCCTTCCTGGTGAACGGCGACGGCGGCTGCGCCGATGGCCATGA
>VEPB01000264.1 GCA_012026715.1 Methylococcaceae bacterium
AGGCCGCCCCCAGCCGCGAAAGCCCTTGCGCTCCTCGCATTCAGCAGGGGTTGGCAGAAGGGCGATCCGTCGCCCTCTGCCAACGCGCGGCATCCTTGCCGCGCCCCTTCGGGCTGATCCTGCTGAAAGCTCCGGTGCTCAGCGCGGCTGCAGGGGGTTAAAGAGCCGGGGTCTGGCCGTCACCCCCGCAGGGATTGCCGGGGTCCAGATCACAGGGATGTGTAGCCCTCGCTTTTCTGGCCGCTGGATTCCGGCATTTACTCCCGGAAGACGAGACAGCGTTTTCTCTTGGCTCTTGATCTTCAAACCCCGTTCAGTCGCGCCGAGCACCGCAGCTTTTGGCGGTAACAGCCCGGAGGGGAGCCGCAGGTATGCGGCTCGTTGCCTGTGGGGCAGGAGCCCCTTCAGGCAACCCCCGCCAAAAGTGAGGAGCGCAGGATCAAGCGACTGTCGGGCCGCCTTTTCTTTGGTTCGTTTCTTTTGGCGGAGCAAAAGAAATGAACTCGGCCGTGGGTCCGAGAACCCACATTCAAATAGCCATCGCGCAGCGATTCCGTCTTTGCTTTTGGGCAGGGATCTCGCATTTGCCAATTACAGGTGACAGACCCATGAAAATCGGCATACCCAAAGAAGTGAAGGACAAGGAAAACCGCATCGCCCTGACGCCCCAGGGGGCGGCTGCCCTGACGGCGGCCGGACACGAGGTATGGGTGCAGGAAGGGGCCGGACTCGGGTCCGGATTTGCCGACGCCGATTATCAGGCGGCGGGAGCGCGCACCGGCGGATTGGACCGGGTGTGGGACGCCGATCTGGTGGTCAAGGTGAAGGAACCCCTGGAGCAGGAATATCCCCTGCTGCGCAGTCAGCTGCTGTTCACTTATTTCCATCTGGCCGGCGCGCCGCGTCCCCTCACCGAAGCCTTGCTGGAACGCGGCACCACGGCGGTGGCTTACGAGACCCTGGAGGACGAGGCCGGCCGCCTGCCGCTGCTGGCGCCCATGAGCGCGGTGGCGGGCAACATGGCGGCCACGGTGGGTGCCTACTACCTCGCCAAGAGCCAGGGCGGACGCGGCGTGCAACTGGGCGAGGTGCTGGGCGAGCGGCACGGCAAGGTGCTGGTGATCGGCGACGGCGTGGTCGGCTATCACGCCGCCAAGAGCGCCTACGGCATGGGCGCGGAAGTGGCGGTGGCCGGCTTGATCCCGGAGCGGGGCGAACAGCTTAAGCGGGAGATTTCGCCCAACCTGGACGTGTTCCGTTCGACGCCCGGGGCCATCGCCGAGCGCATCGTCGACGCCGACCTGCTCATCGGCGCGGTGCTGCGTCACGGGGCCAAGGCCGAGTATGTGGTAACCGATGCGATGGTGCGCTCCATGCAGCCGGGCTCGGTGATCGTCGATGTCAGCATCGACCAGGGCGGCTGCATCGAGACCTCCCGTCCCACCAGCCATTCCGATCCGGTTTATCTCTCCCACGGCGTGACCCATTACTGCGTCACGAACATGCCGGGGGCTTATCCGCGTACTTCCACCCTGGCGCTCACCGCCGCCACCCTGCCTTACGTGCTATTGCTGGCGGAGCAGGGACTGGACGGGCTGCGGTCCAAACCGGGGCTAGCCAAGGCCGGCAATGTCCACGACGGCCATCTCACCTGCAAGCCGGTCGCCGACGTTTTCGGGCTGGAGCAGCGCTACCGGCCCTTTAGCTGAATCCAGCTCATCCGGCCGGCACTGGCCGGAGTCCGGGCAGGTTGCGAAAGCTGGTGGTCCGGACGATATCCAGGAAATCCAGCATGAAGGCCGAGCCGGCGGCCGCTTCCGTGGTGCCCGCGTACAACTCCCCCCACAAACCCTGCTGGCCGATGGGCTTGGCCAGCACATAGTCCCGCTCCACGTAGCTCTGCACCGTCCAGTTGGGCAGCGCCGCGATGCCGCGCCGGCTCGCCACCAGTTGCAGGATCGCCACGGTCAGTTCGGCGTTGCGTCGCTTCGGTTCGATGCCGGCCGGCTTCAGCAGCTTGCGGACGATGTCCAGCATGTCTTCCGGCACCGGATAGCTGATCAGGGTTTCCTCGGCGAAGTCCCCCGGCTCCAGGCAGGGCCGGGAGGCCAGCGGATGCTGGCGCGACACCAGCCCGACGATCTCGAAGCGGAACAGGGGATGGACCGCGATTCCCCGGCGTGGCTGCGGTTCCGACACCACCACCAGGTCGGCCCGGTTGTCACCCAGCAGATCCAGTGGGTCGGGGTGGAAGCCCGAAACCAGGTCCAGGTCGATTTCCGGCCAGTGCTCGCGGAACCGGTCCATGGCCGGCATCAGCCAGTCGAAGCAGGTGTGGCACTCCACCGCGATGCGTAGCTGGCCCGCGCTGCCCTGGGCGATCCGTGCGACGTCCCGTTCCCCTTCCCGCACCAGCTTCAGCACCGATTCCGCCAGGCTATGCAGGCGCTGCCCCGCGGGGGAGAGCCGCAGCGGGCGGCTCTTGCGCTCGAACAGGCTGGTGCCGTAGTGCGCCTCCAACTGCTTGATCTGGTGGGAGAGGGCCGACTGGGTCAGGTAGAGACGATTGGCTGCCGCGGAGACGGTGCCGGTCTCGGCCAGAACCAGCAGGGTTTGCAGATGGCGAAGCTCCAGTATGGATTGTGTCATGAATGAAATCGATGAATATCATTAAAATAATGAAATTGAATAATAATGCTCGTGGCTTGATGATGCCAGCCTCCATCATCCAAGCAACGGAGCACGATTTCATGGCAGTGACACATTCCCTGGGATTTCCTCGCATCGGCGCCCGGCGCGAACTCAAGGCCGCGCTGGAGAGCTATTGGGCCGGCACCGCGGAACTGGCCGAGTTGCAGCAGACCGGCCGGCGATTGCGCGAGCAGCACTGGCGCCTGCAGTGCGGACTGGACCTGGTGCCGGTGGGCGATTTCGCCTTTTACGACCAGATGCTCAACATGATCGCGCTGTTGGGGGCGGTGCCGGAGCGTTTCGGTTTGGGTGGCCAGGCCTTGACCCTGGAGCGCTATTTTCAGCTGGCTCGCGGCACCAGTACCCAGTCGGCACTGGCGCTCACCAAGTGGTTCGATACCAACTACCACTACCTGGTGCCGGAGTTTCAGCGGGACACCCGGTTCGAGCCGGGAACGTCCTGGCTGTTCGAGGAGGTGGAAGAGGCCCTCGCCCTGCGCCTTAGGCCCAAGCCGGTGCTGATCGGGCCGTTGACGTTCTTATACCTGGGCAGGGCCCGGGAGACCGGTTTCGACCGGCTGGAACTGCTGCCGCGATTGCTGCCGGTCTACCGGGATATTCTTCGGCGGCTGCAGGACCTGGGTGTGCAGTGGGTCCAGCTGGACGAGCCGGCGCTGGCGCTGGACCTGCCGTCGGCCTGGCTGGATGCCTATGGGTCAGCCTACGGCGCTCTGGCCGGTGCCGGCCCGAAGCTGCTTTTGGCCAGCTATTTCGGTTCGGTGGCGGATCGCGCCGCCCTGCTCAAGGCCTTGCCGGTGGCGGGGCTGCACCTCGATGCGGTACGGGCGCCGCGGCAGCTCGATGCCTTTCTGGCGGACTACCCCGATGACAAAGTCCTGTCGCTGGGGTTGATCGATGGCCGCAACGTGTGGCGCACCGACTTGCGCCAGGCTCTGGAGCGGGCCGCGGCGGCCCACGCGGTGCTGGGGGAACGGCTGTGGCTGGCGCCCAGTTGCTCGCTGCTGCACGTGCCCGTGGATTTGGAACCCGAAGCCGCGCTGGACCCCGCCGTCAAGGAATGGCTGGCGTTCGCGGTGCAGAAGCTGGAGGAGTTGGCCATCCTCGACAAGGGCCTGCGGTTGGGGAAAGGCGCCATCGCCGCCGAGTTGGAGGCCTCGGACCGGGCGGTTCGGCTGCGGGCGGAATCGCCCAGGATTCACGATCCGGCGGTGAAGGTGCGGCTGCAGGGACTGAAGGAAGCCGATTTCCGGCGCCAAGCGCCGTTCCCCGAGCGCGCCGCCCTGCAGCGGGAAAGGCTACGGCTGCCGTCGTTCCCCACCACCACCATCGGCTCCTTCCCCCAGACCCAGGAGATACGCCGAGCGCGCGCCGACCACCGAAAGGGAGAAATAGGGCAGGAGGCTTACCGGGACGCCATGCGCCAGGCCATCCGCGAGGCCGTGCGAGTTCAGGAGGAATTGGGTCTGGACCTGCTGGTCCATGGCGAAGCCGAACGTAACGACATGGTGGAATACTTTGGCGAGCAACTGGCCGGGTTTGCCTTCACCGCAAACGGCTGGGTACAAAGCTATGGCTCCCGCTGCGTCAAGCCGCCCATCATCTACGGCGACGTGTCCAGGCCCGGCCCGATGACGGTGGAATGGATCGGCTACGCCCAGCGTCAAACCCGCAGGCCGGTGAAAGGCATGCTCACCGGCCCGGTCACGATTCTTCAGTGGTCGTTCGTGCGCGACGACCAGCCCCGCTCGGCGACCGCCTGGCAGATCGCCCTGGCGATCCGCGATGAGGTGGAAGACCTGGAGCGGGCCGGAGTGGCGGCCATCCAGATCGACGAGCCGGCGTTTCGCGAGGGCTTGCCGTTGCGGCGGGACGAATGGGGCGGTTATCTGGACTGGGCGGCGAAGGCCTTCCGGCTGGCCGCCGCCGGCGTCGGTGACGACACCCAGATTCACACCCACATGTGCTACTCGGAGTTCGGCGACATCCTGCCCGCCATCGCCGACCTGGACGCGGACGTCATCACCATCGAGACCAGCCGCGCCGGCATGGGGCTGCTGGATGCCTTCCGGGATTTCCGCTATCCCAACGCCATAGGCCCCGGCGTCTACGACATCCACTCGCCGCGGGTGCCCGCCACCGAGGCCATGGTGGGCCTGCTGGAACAGGCCGCCGCGGTGATTCCATCGGAACGGCTGTGGGTCAATCCCGATTGCGGCCTGAAGACCCGCGGCTGGCCCGAAGTGGAGCAGTCCCTGGCCGGCATGGTCGCAGCCGCCAAGGCGATGCGGCAGCGCAATCCGGTTGCTACAGGCTGAGCCGGCCGTAATGTTCAGAAACCTGCTGGCCTCGGCGGGCCGGGCGGTGCGATCGCCGATCGACTCCAGATCAGCGGCCATTCCACGCCAGGCGGGTGGAGCACCTGCGCGTCGATGTTGAAGACCGCCGCCAGCAGCGCCGGGGCCAGCACATCCCCGGGGCGCCGCAGGCCGCCCGCTTCCCTCCCTGTAGCACCGCGATGCGGTCGGCGTAGCGGGCGGCAAGGTTGAAGTCGTGCTGGACGACTGCCGCCGCCATTCCGGCTGCGGCCGCGAACTGGCGGGCGGTGGCCAGGGTGGCTTGCCGATGCTCGGGGTCCAGTTTGGCGGTGAGTTCGTCCAGAAGCAGATCGCGCGGGCGCGGCCAGTCCCGGATCCTGGCCGGAAACGAGGTTATCCGTGAGGCTATCTGCTGACCACGTCGATCCTATAGGCGTAGCACATATCGCCAATCTTCCTCGCATCGTCGACTGCCACAACTACCTTTTTGTTCAGCGCCAAGGCCATCTGTGCCTGGTATAGCATTCGGAAAGCCATCTCTTTGGAGGTGAAGGCGCTATTGCAGCCAAGATTAACCCAATTATCCGGACAGTCGGGAAAGTTGCTCGCCTGATTCACCGGAAGACTCAATTTAGCCATGCAGCTGCCCCCATCTTCACTCCCGCTGACGGACACGTTTCTGATTCTGGCGGTAAGCTCACCTTCTGCTCCATAAACCGATGAAAATACGGAAAGTAACAACAATGCAAATAGGAAAAATAATATATCTTTCATGCTCACTAGGGCCCCTAAATGGGGAGATGATTAATACCTCTCCTCTGCATATCGCTATGCGAGGTCTGTGATCGTAGATTTCCATTTGATTGCTTCCGTTCGGGAGATTCTAAACTCGAATCTCCTCCCTTCGGTTTCCGGCTTGATACCATGTAAAAGATCAGCTGGAATACCTTGTCTGAATTAGAAAAACGTACAGGCTTGGTACTCCGGCTTTCCGTGCATGCGGACTTGCGATAATTTGTCCTTACCTTAGGTTGATTTGGCTGTATTCGGCATTCAGTTGACATCCCTTTGCGCACCGGAGCGCCGCGAAGGTCTGTAATTAGTAAAATGCAACTGACGGGCCATCTTTTTTTTGGCTCGTAAAAACAATTGGTTGTGCGGTTGCTCAGTCCTTCGAGACGTTGTCTGTAAGATTTTTCTGACAAGCCTGACACACAGACCTGACACGCGTGGCTAATTTGTCAAACCGGATATTTCCATGAGCCCGTCTCGAAAGAGGTCCTCTCTCCGACTCCGACGGCGGGACTGGTGCCACGGAGAACTGTGCAAGTCGAAAAAGGCCGGGGTGCGGGAAGAAGGCTGGCTGAGCTTCCGGGAGTGAGCAGCGTGGCGACGGCGGCGATGATTTGGTCGGAAGCGCCTTTGGGGAACAGGTGGTCGAGGTCGGAGTACAGTCAGGTTCCTCGATTGATTGCTGCAGCAGGTCGGCGGGGAATGGTTGAAGCTCTTGGCGGCGTTCCGCTGCGAGGCGATGCCGAAAATGCGTCTGGCCTCCCGGGGAAGTCCTTGGGAAGACAATCGGAGCAGATTGAGGCCGGAGTCGGCGCGTAAGCGAGGGGAATAGTCGGTAGTCGCTAGTTCATGCGGGATAAGCTGGGCGAAGCGTTATCGTTCGGCTACCCGTTTGAGTTGAACGCGGAATCGGATGCGCCCGGCCTGTCGAGGGCAATGCCGTTAAGTTAGGCCGCTGGATTCCCTCTCCCTGCGGGAGAGGGCTAGGGTGAGGGCCAGAAGCGCTTGATTTTCAAGGATACCTCCGAGCGCCCGAGGCCCTCATCCCCGCCCTTCTCCCGCGGGGAGAAGGGTGAAAATCGCTAACCTAACAGCATTGCTGTCGGGGGTACGACCGGCTCTATCGGTTCCGCCCGACTGTCCGGTTCGGACTGGGGAATGCCAAGATCGTTGTCGGACAGATACCGAAGTGATACGGTATTTTCGTGGCAGCTCTAATAGTGCAGTACCAGCGTTGCCGAAGACTGCTTATCGATGGTCGCTTGAAAGCGATATTGCTGCGAAATCTCCGGCAGAGTTTTGGTTGTCACAGCACCCGCTTCCGAGGGATTGATTTCGATGGTTTTCGGCTTTCCTGCCCATAGCACCGAAAAATCACGCACCACCTTTTTCCCTGTGATGTTCGCCACTGCGATGATGAATGCGTTATCCGTCTTGAACGCAGCCACGGTTAGGTCTGGGTCGTTCCACGACCGTTTCAGGACCGAAGCGTTATCGGGGATCTTCGGATACAACGTCGACAAGACTTTGTATACAGGTTTTGGACTGCCCTGGCGGTCAATCAATCCCCATTGCTTTGTTGACCACGAATAATCTCCTGCTTCCCAGTAAAATACCGCATTTGCTCCCTTGTTGATCAAACTAATGGTATTTTGATACACCTGTACTGCGTAAGGCATCGAAAAGGATGCTTTGGTTGCTCCTTCTGTCGCGTTGCCCTCGTTATCGGCAAGTTGGACTCCAGCGAAATTGGTCTTCTTTGTGGAATACTCTGTAACAAGAATAGGCTTCGAAATATCACGCTTCTTTGCAGCCGAAAGAAATGGCGTGAAAGTCTCTTCGGCGGATGTGATTTGAAGCTCATAATTGTGCGCGGACCATGCCCCCAAAGCCGTCAATCCCGCGTTGTCCAGTGCATTGATCCATTTGTCACCAATCTGGGCGTTGACTCCGGGACCTACGATGCCGATATCCTTGAGTCCACGTCGATCTAACTCGTCCCTAACCTGCTTGAGCAAGTCGTTATATTTATCTGGGGGGATATAGGAGTTCCACTCACCTTCAGGTTCATTGGATATTTCGATGAAATCAGGCCGCATGCCATGCGCTTCGAGAATGTGTAGCGTCGAACCCCAGAGCCGTGCAAAATCGTCTAGATACTCGGGAAGAAGATGGTTTTTTATCGGTTGCCAAGTTTTTGGGGGTGAAAAAATGATAAGCACAGTTTGGATGCTGTGTTGTTTGCAGAAATCAAACGCCAGTTTACTTCTTGCAAGAAGGATTGGATTATATATCATGAAGCTCGCTTCGATATACGCGTCCATCTCCTCTGCGGAGCTATTCACAGGCGCCGTCGCCGGCAGCAGGTTCCAGTTCGGCGTTGCCGCCACGCGAACATAATCCAGGTCAAGATCAAGAAGTAAATTTTGTATGGGTTTTCCGATCTCGCTAGCCCATATTTGAGTTCCAAAGCCGTAAAAACGGTGGGAAACCGCATTGCTATCGATTCGGACCTCGTGGGTGGGAGAATCGTCTGGTGGGGGGACTCCAAAAAAAGTAGTCGCAATACCAAAAGCAAACCAGAACCCAAAGGGCCTGATGATGGTTGAGGCAGCCGCAAGGAAATGAATAAACAGGGTTTCAGAAAAGCGGCTATCCATTTCGTACCACCTACTACAAAGTCTAATATGGCGCGATGAAGATAGAACAACGACAGTCTATTCTTGCGAATTATCTTATCATATGGCAATAGCTTGGCGAATATTTTGCGACCCGAGTTCTTACATGAACTTGCTAAACCACATTATGTCGAGTCATGTGGCGTTAAGTGGATAGCTCCTTTCAGAATTTGACGAAGCGAAGAAACCCCGTCTGCGTTATTGCAGATGCATCGTGAAACATTCCGCAACGTTAGTAGCGATCGAGAACTGTCTTAGCGAGCGCTCAAGTCTTAGCAATAGGGTGAATTGCCATTAGCTGAAACCCAAGCGGACGGTCATCTGCCCCAAGCCCACATTCCTTTGGTGATGCCGATAACAGGAACTGGATTTGAATTCGTAAATCAGATTCCGATTCCATAACGGCATCGTCGAAGGGAATCACAAAATATGAGTACCCCACATCACGTTCCGTCTTGTGGGTAACTGAACGCTCAACTGTGACAATATCATTCAAGGTTACCTGGATCTTGCGACTTTTGTAAAAAGGGGCTACGTCCGGTGCAAATACATGACCTTCGAACTTCAACGCAACCGCATTCTTCCAGCCATAGGATTCTGGAATTACCAGGTTGGCGACGTTGCCCACACACCAAGCCCCCCACGCATCGGGATTTTCCCACTCAGCCGCCAGTATCGATTCGCCGGAATCTCCCACCCTAAATGAAAGCGGCACTGGTTGGTGTGACGAATCAAAAAATGAATGCGGCAACGCTCTCGTGAGTTCAGGGGATGGGACCGCGCTATTCTCCGGTAAGACTTCCGGTGTCGGGTTCGTCCCGACAGTAGCATCGATCTCTTCCTTCACTTCCCGAATAAAGGGCCTACTCTTTGGGCGGTTAACATTTATTGAGGGTTCTGTTGGTGATGCGCGTTGACCTCCGGCCGATGAATCAAGACGTTTCAGCGAAATTTCACTGGAGGTAGATCGTTTTGCCTTTCGCCTAATCCAGACTATTGAAACAGCAATAGTCAGTACAAGGCCAGAAACTAATGATAGGGTCATAATTTAATCTCCCGGCATGCCGATTAAAAAGAACGCTTGGTAATCCATTCAGGGCAAGTGCGTTAAGCTCTATGGGAACTTGCGAGGCTCGACAGTGACCCATCAATCTTCAATATAGTGTCATTCCGACATGAAATGCCGGAATCCAGCCAACAACAAGTGCGTCTGGGTCACACCCCTATGAACTGGTTTCGCCATTCCTGAAAATGACGGATGAAGTTTGCTCGGGCGGCTTCTTTGGGCATAGAGGCGGTCAATAAACGATGGAATCTAGTAACGTCGCTCAACAACGATATACTCGAGTCTTCCGAAATAGTCAGGATATTGAAATGGAAACTCAGAAATAATTTCGCGAACTATATATCTTCCTGTGCCGATGACTATTATGAAATGAACCAATTCTTCTATAGATAGGCCAAAAGGATCCATTTCTGTAACTTGCTCATCTTGGTGTCCTGGTTTGGTATATTCAAGTATGCATAAGCCGCCAAGCTTCAGGCAGCTAAACCATGCATTGAAGAGTTTGTTGGGATCATAGGAATGATCGTAGGCGTTACTATAAATGAAATCTACTCCGCCAAGCCATTCTTCTTTCACTTCGTGAAAGTCCCATTGAATGGTATTTGGAAATTGAGTGGCAGTATCGCTGATCTCGGTGCCGATAACTTCGATATTCGCCACTTCTCTGAACCAGCGTTGCTCATGGTCCCGTCTGGCGCCGTGACACAATCCAAACGACACATTGGACACATTTCTTAGAATATATCCGGCAAGGGATTTTATGCATCTTTCGTCACACCAATTCGCGTGCAGTTTTTCTTTGTTGCCTGCTACTTGTGCAGCCCGATATCGTTCATAATCAAAGTTTCCTTTCTGGTTCTGGTATCGATATAATTTCATACGGAACCTTCATTTTTGTGTTATTTCCCGGAAAGGACGGATTTCAATTAAAGATTGTTCGGAGAAGTTGAATACAAGTAAAAATTGCCGGCCGAAAGCATCAAAATACGATGCAGGTCTGCAAAGTGCAGCTAGTCGTTCAATTACGAAGTTAGCTTGGCGACCCCCTCAACAGCTTTCGAGAGGGATTGCCAGCTGAATGTCTGCAAAGCGTAAGCTCGCGCTGAACGCGACAAAATATCGAGCCTGCGAGTATCGTCGAGAATTGATGCGGCTGTTGGTAACAATGCATCCGAAGTAGTTAGTAATACGCCGGATTCTTGGGGGAACTCGGCTTGGATTGCATGTGCGTAACCAAGAAATGGCACACCACAGGAAAGGGATTCGGCAAGCACGCGCGGTAAGCCTTCAAAGTTAGAGGTATGGACCATCAAGCGAGAGCCGATTATTACGCTGAGAGTCTCCGCGTTGTTCAAGGAGCCGAGAAAGACGACATTGCTCCTGCCTGCTGCGGCAGTTTTCACCTCATCCAGTTCTTGCCCCCCCAAACCATGACCAACAAAGCCAATCTTATATCGATCAAATAACGGACTTAAGGCGATTTGATTTTTTATTTTATCAAAATTTCCAACGTTCACAATGTCAAAAGTTTTCGAAAGATTGTCTAGGCCTCCGTTTGTTTCTTCAGTCTTGCGAATATGATTCCAATTTACATACTTGGCCAAGATTTCGCAGGGTATGCTGCCGTGCGTATAATCAAGAACCTGATATCGTTGTTTATCGGACTCCGCAAATACTAATGATGCTACCTTAAGACATGGGGCAACCGACCCACCTCCAAGGATAAATGCATATTTTGAGCGCTGCCCACGGCGTTCAATCACGTCGTCGACGACGTCGTATCCTATTCCCTTAAAAACTATGACATCTGGATTCCATGAACCAATTTCGTCTGTGAGTGCCTTTGAAGTATGTTGATGTTCGGGCGCATCGGGATTGTCAGCCGGCATGAATCTGGCGTTTACAAAGCCCTCAAAATAATCACGTTCTATGACGTTTTTGCCGCCCCAGAGTCGGAACAGACGGACTTCGATGCCAGAAAATGCCATGGCGCACGCAATAGCCGCTTCCCGAAATTCTCCATGTAACTGCGACGATGGGTGGCAAAGCACAATGGCGATTCTTGACATTCGATCAAGCTCCCGTTATGAGTTTAGTAGCATGAGGATGAAAATTCCCCGTGAGCGCCAGGTGACAATGTCTATGATCCAATATTGGTCAGGTTTAGTGGTTTTTAGAAATTCATGGTTAATAGTGTTAACGTTACTCCCGATACGGTCGTGTTCTTCGAGAGGTGCGTAAATTAGTAAAGATTGCCGAGCAACGCGTCTCAACTGGTCGAGAAAGCGGAGGGGCTCATAGACGTGTTCAATGTCGTGACTCGCGGTGACGAGATCCCAGGAGTCAGACTTCAAGGAAAATACATCTTGAATAATAAAGTTTACGTGAGGAAAACATAACCGCGCGAAGTCGCGAATGCTCGCATCAAGATCAAGCGCGGTAACCTCCATTTTTAACGGTGAATAACTCCATTTATGGTGAATGTCAGCCAATTGCGACTATCCGGCTGCGGGCTGGGCGCCAACGTCCAGCACATTCAATATATTGTCGGATGGCCACGCTTTGAAACGCTCCTGAATAAACGGACTAATATTGCACATGAATCAGTGGCTTTGGTTCGTGAGTTGATATTCTATTTATCCAAGACAGTCGGTGGAGGCGCCGAGGGGTATCCGTTTGAATAAGCAAAACTGTTCGTGAAGCCAGTTTATTAGTTGTTCATCTAGCATTGAATGGTCTCCTCATCACGACTTTGTATACATCATGCGAGTTAGTTGCCGGAATAACGTGACGACTTCATGCATCTTGCGGTACTGGGGTCGACTTATCGAACGACGATAAAGCCTATGTAAATACTGCTACGGAGCATGCGCGGGAATACCGCGTGGTGACCGGCGAGGTCGCCCATTCCGCAATTAGGCGTCTTTAATTAATCGGCTTATCCAATTAGTGGGGAAAAGATCTTCATGGAGGTAGAAGGAGTTCAGTGCACTGGTGTCTCGCTTGGGTCTTAACTGATCGAAGCTGGCGCTGTAATCAAAAGGTTTGTATCCGTAAGGCTCAGATTTATTGGAGATGCGATCGGGTAATGCATTCTCTATCATAAAGATAGACTTCCTATTTATTATAAACTCATTCAATTCCGTTAATGCCTCGTCTGCTGCACCTTCGACATCTGTTTTGATAAACGTCCACTTTTCGTTTCCTAGAACGGGGTTCGACGCAAGAAAGTCTTCGAATGGCAGGATAGAAATGTTCGTTTCCAGATAGGCGAAGTTCCCTGATGACGAGTACGACGGGAGTCGTTCCAACACCACAGGGTCGCTGAAGTGTTTCAAATCGATCGATACTTCTCCGATTACCATCCAGTTATTCATTCTTTTTGGAATATATAAACTGACATTATCAAATTTTCGCCGAGGCCAGCCTGAAAGTAGGAGAAGCTTCCGTTCTGGGCTCTATACCCCTCGGACACCCTGTCCAGGAAATATTTCAGGAACGGATTAGGTTCAAAAGATATCACCCTCCAGGAGGGACAAACAAAGAAAATGCTCAGGGCCGAATTGCCAATATTTCCGCCGATATCGAGGAATAATGCGGTATCAGATCGAAAATTTCGAAAAAATAGAAAATCTTCTTCGTGCGGTTCTCCGGATGCAGGTAGAGTTTCGAAGTAGCCGATGTGTGCCTCGGAAACCGGTAAATTCTCCGGGCTGATTTTCGTGACTTGCCTTTGTTGTGGGTTACTCATTGGCTAAGGATTCCCTTGAAAGGACAAGATAAATCGAGTAATCATCAGTGTGCGTGATTCTCTGTGCGCAGCGCTGGTCGGGTTATGTAAGGTCATGCGGCCATGCTCGGAGTCTGGAACAACGTGGCCAGCGTGCCCATCTGGCTTTGCTGGTATTTCGCGAACACCTCGTCGGACTTCCGTCGCGATATCTCGGCGGAGTCAGTTTCGGACTGTGCTGTCCGGACAATATGTTCGGCCAGTTCTGCCATGTTGCCGTACTGATGTTCAGGGTAGGGGGATTCGATGCCTACGAAGCCGTCTGCCGTTGACACGACGCCGCAGCCGAACGACAAGGCTTCGACGGTCTTGA
>VEPB01000460.1 GCA_012026715.1 Methylococcaceae bacterium
ACGGTGGCGTTGATGTCGCCGACTTCCAGCTCCAGGCGAATGACGCTGCCGGGATGGCGGTGGCGGTCGGCGTTGTTGAGGATGTGGGAAAACACGTCTTCCAGAAGGTAAGGATCGGCCCGCACCGCGACCGGCTGGTCCGCGCCGTTGCAGACCAGGGCCGGCAGGCCGGCGTTGGCGGTGACGTCGCGGACGAATTCGGCGATGTCCAGGGCTTGCAGTTGCACGGCGGAGGACTGGAAGGCCTCGCTGGGGCTGGCGCTGCCATAGAGGATCCGCACCGCCTGTTGCATGCGGCTGATGTAGCGATGGCTGGGATCGGCGGGATTGCCGTGCAGGGCCAGCAGGCTCTGCAGCGGCGACATGATTTCGTGGCCGACCGCGTGCCACAGGTCTTTCTCCTGCTCGGCGCGGATCTTCTCCCGGCCGGCGTCTTCCTTCACCCGGCGCAGCAGGTCGTTGAGGGCGGTGGCCAACAGTCCCAACTCGTCGCTGCCTTTGAGATCGGCCAGGTCGTAATGCTCGAGAGCCCCATCGCCCTGCATGGACCGCGACAGGCCGCGGGTGCGGCGGGTGAGGCGGGCAATACGGCGGACGATGCCCGCCTCGATCACCAGCCAGGCCAGGCCGATGGCGCCGAGCATGGCTCCCACCAGCCAGGATAGCCGCGTGGCGGCGGCGGACAGGTTTCGATTGACGCTGCGGGCATCGCCCTTGAACTGCAGGCGAAAGGAACCCAGCGGGGTCGCCACCGTATCGGTCAGTTCCAGTTCCGATGTCGCGGCCGGTTCGACCGGGAGCTTGCGGATGAGCCGGTTCAGCAAGGGCGAGGTTCGATCCGGAACGAAGTCTTTACCCGCCATCCGGGCCACCTCCTGGACGGTTTGCCCGCCCGGCTTGCCGATGATCAGGCTCTCGCCGGGAAGCAGCAGCGGAGTCAGGTCGGCCAGAGTGAAGGGCGGGGCGGCGCCGGCCTGGTGGCTGTCGAACAGTGCGGGGTCCTGGCCGGGCGGCAGGATTTGGACGTGCACCTGAAACCGGTCCAAATCCGGCGGCGGCCAGACCGGCTGTCCGCGGTGGAACAGCTCTTCGCCCAAGACCTGCACCGGCAGCCGCAGGGAGAAGAAGGATTTCTTGGGGCAGCGCGCGGGTTCGGCGGCGGCCGGGTCCAGGCACTGCGCCGATTGCCAAACCCAACCGCGGAATTCTTTCACCGGCCGCGCGCCGGTGTAGTCGCGCTGGTCCAGCTCCGCATAGCCGGTGAAGCGGCCGCGCATCCCTTCCGGGCCGGTGCTCAAGGTCTCGTAGGGGGCCAACCAGCGGTAAGTTTGGCCACGCACGGCGACGGTGACGCGCAGTCGGTGGGCGCCGTCGAGAAACTCGTCGCCGATGCGATGGCCGATCAACGGGCCGCTGACGAAACTGCCGGCGGCATAGATGAAGCCACCGGCCCAGGGGTTGTTGCCGATGGCCACGCACAGGCTCGCGTCGCCGGGGTATTGCACCAGGCAGCCGGCCATCTCCACGGCGTTTTTCACCTTGATCTGGTCGTCGAAGTCCAGGGCGGAGAAGGGAAGTACCACCGGCCGCCCCGCCGTGGCCAGGGCGGCGCTCCAGCCCGGATTGAGCAAGGCCAACTGGCCGGAGGGATGGCGCAGCCGGGCGACGATCTGTTCCTTGGTCTTGGCGAAGCCGGCGGCGTAATGGTCGTGGCTGCGCTGCTTCTCCTCCTGCAACACCGCCAGTGCCAGTGCCACCACCGCCAGGCCCAAGGCCAGGAAGGCGCTGCGGAACAGGATGCGCAGCCGGAACGAGGCCAGCCAGGCGAGCAAAGCCCTCACCCCTTGGTGCCCGGCGCCTGATCCGACCAGCGGAAACCGCGCATGGGCACGTTTTCGATGCGG
>VEPB01000492.1 GCA_012026715.1 Methylococcaceae bacterium
AGAGGAAGTTCATCCAGTAGGTTTCGAACTCCGGAGCGAAGGAGTCGAGACCGGCAGCCCAGCCGTAAACACCTTCATACCAGCGAACCCACAGGTAGATCACCGTGTAGATCAGAAACGCAAAGCTCAGCCACTTGGTATCGAGCAAGGGCTTATCTTGCTCACCAACGCCACTGACGGTTGTTGCAGCCATTTTTTTACCTCTAGTTTAGTTTTTAGGTTATTACAGCTGTCGTCGGGAACGATTCCGAACCAGACGACGCCCGTATGACCCAGGTCAAAAAACTTTGTTCCCAATTTGTTCATTTTTTATGGCCGCGCAGCCACACCATTTCCCTTAGTCGGCAGTGTAAAATTGACCGAAACCCATGACGGCGGCGCGCTGAACCTTCATAATCAAGATCCGAAAACCGACGTGCCCGCCGGGAATCCAACCCGATCCCGGCTCAATTGCGACCAGGCTGCACATCCGTAGACACCGCGCCCCATCGAATGTCGACCTTTTCCTATTCTGCCGGGCTGCCCGTTCCCCTGGGCGTTCATCTTCACAAAGACGGCGTCAATTTCGCGCTGTTCAGCAGACATGCAACCCGCGTGACCCTTCTGCTGTTCCGCGAACCCGCCGATACCGAGCCCTTTCAGACCATAGAGCTGGACGCCCACCATCACCGCACTGGGGACATTTGGCATGTGTGCGTCGAAGGTGCGAGCCGCGGCTTGCTTTATGGATTCCGGGTGGATGGGCCTTTTGACCCCTACCGCGGACACCGGTTCTGTGGCGACTACGTTCTGCTCGACCCCTATGCGACCGCGCTGGTAAGCCCGGAAGATTGGGACTTCTCGGCTTATTGCGGAACGGTGCCGGCCAGCCGCCAACCCCGTAAACCCTTGGCGAAATGCCTGGTTACCGCCAACGGCTTCGATTGGGAAGGGGACCGTCCGCTAAGGCGCCATTGGTCGGAACTGGTGATCTACGAAACCCATGTGCGCGGGATGACCATACACCCGTCCTCCGGTGCCGGATCCGCCGGCACCTACCTGGGCATCATTGAAAAAATCCCTTATCTCAAGGAACTGGGCATCAACACGCTGGAACTGATGCCGCTGCAAGCCTTCAACCCGCGCGAAACCACCGCCCAAAACCCTTTTACCGGCCAGCCGCTGGCCAACTACTGGGGCTATAACACCGTGGCTTTCTTCGCCCCCCACGAGGGTTACGGCAGCCGCCGCTATCCCGGCTGCCAGGTGGACGAATTCCGCACCATGGTGAAGGCATTGCACAAGGCCGGCATCGAGGTGCTGCTGGATGTGGTGTTCAACCATACGGCCGAAGGGGACGAAACCGGTCCCACCCTCAATTTTCGGGGCATGGACAACAGCATCTACTACCTGTTGGAAGAGGACAAATCCAAGTACAAAAATTATTCGGGCTGCGGCAACACCCTCAATTGCAACCATCCGGTGGTGCGCAATTACATCCTGGACTGCCTGCGCTACTGGGTGGTGGAGATGCACGTGGACGGCTTCCGCTTCGATCTGGCCTCGATCCTGGGGCGTGACCGCAGCGGCCACCTGGTGTCCAACCCACCGCTGCTGGAACAGATCGCGGAAGACCCGATTCTGCGCCAGGTCAAACTCATCGCGGAAGCTTGGGACGCCGGCGGCGCCTACCTGGTGGGCCGATTTCCCGGCGAACGGTGGTCGGAATGGAACGGCCAGTTTCGCGACGACGTGCGGCTGTTCTGGCGCGGCGACCGGGGCATGGCCGGCGCCTTGGCAACGCGCCTGTGCGGCAGCGCCGACCTTTACGACCACAGCGGCAAGGCGCCCGTCAACAGCATCAACTTCGTGACCTGCCACGACGGTTTCACGCTGGAAGACCTGGTGAGCTACCAGCACAAGCACAACCTGGCCAACGGTGAAGAAAACCGCGACGGCTCCAATGACAATCACGGCGCCAACTACGGGATCGAAGGCGCGACCGATAGTCCCGACATCCTGCGACTCCGGCTGCGTCAAAAGAAGAACCTGATCGCCACCCTGCTGCTGTCGCGCGGCGTTCCGATGCTCCTGGGAGGGGACGAATTCGGCCGTACCCAACAGGGTAACAACAACGCCTATTGCCAGGACAACGAAATCTCTTGGTTCGACTGGACCCTGCTGGACCGGAACCAGGAATTTTACGCCTTTGTTCGCGGTATGCTTGCCTTCCGCAAGCGCCACCGGGTCCTGTCTTGGGAACAGTTTTACCGAAGCGAAGACGTGACCTGGTTCAACTGCGACGGCCAGATGCCCGACTGGAGCAACGAGTTCTCCCTGGGCTGCCACATCCATGTCGGCCGCGACGGGGAACCGGGACTCTGCCTGTTGTTCAACGCATCCCAGCGCACCGTGGATTTTCCCTTACCCGCCCTCGGCTATGGACAGGTTTGGTCCAAGACCATCGATACGACCGCGGACCAGGGCCAAGACGTCCTGCTCGACGAACATGCCCCCAAACTGCTCGGCCAGTTGAGCTTGCCGGTGCGCGACCGCAGCCTGGTCGTCTTGGTGGTACGCCAGCACTAACCAATCGGCCGCCGGGTCAACTCCTGGCGATGGATGCTGGAGTCGAGCAACCGCAACGCCCAAGCAAGACGCCGGTTCAATGCCCCTTGCGTCCGGCATGGATCACGCTGTTGACCTGACACAGCTTGTCCAAGGCGACGCTGAGCTGGGCCACGTCGAAAACCTCCACGGCAATCTCCATGATCACCGAACGATCCTCCCGGTCGGTGACGGTATGGGTCCGGATGATGTTGATGTGCTCGTTGGCCAACACCTGGGTCACATCCTTCAATAATCCCTTGCGGTCGATGGCGCGCACCTCGATCTCGGCCGGCGCAGAGACCGCGCCACTGCCCCAGCTCACCTCGATCAAGCGCTGCTTGCGCCGCGGCGGCAGGTGCACGATGTTCGGGCAATCGGCCCGATGTATCGCAACACCGCGTCCCACTGTGACATAGCCGACGATGGGCACCCGCGGCACCGGCTCGCAGCAGTGGGCGAAATGCATCATCAGATTGCGGATGCCCTGCACGCTCACCTGCTCCGCTTCCTTGATGCCGCTGCCCGCTTTGGAGGAATTGCCGGCATGCTGCACCACCGGCAGTTGAAATCCCGGCACCTTGAGCGTGGCGGCCAACTGGGCTGCGCCGATGTCGCCGCGCCCCAGTGCCAGCAACAAGTCGTCGGGCCGCTGCAGGTGGAAGTGATGGGCCAGTTCGGCTAGTTCGGCATCCTTGAGAGCGCCAAGCCCCAGCTTGTGGCGCTCCCGCTCCAGCAGCGCCCTGCCGCTTCTCAAGTGTTTGTCATGATCCTGCTGCTTGAACCACTGGCGGATCTTGGCGCGGGCGTGGCTGGTCTGTACATACCCCATGTGGGGATCGAGCCACCCCAGACTGGGGCCACCCACCTTCACCGTGAGGATCTCCACTTTCTCCCCCGACTTCAGGGAATAAGTGAGCGGCACGATGCTGCCATTGACCTTGGCACCGCGGCAGCGGTGTCCCACCTCGGAATGGATGGCATAGGCGAAATCCAGCGGGGTCGCCCCCTTCTTGAGGCGAACCACCTGGCCCTTGGGGGTCAGCACGAAGATCTGGTCGGCAAACAGTTCCGAGCGGAAATCCTCCAGCAGGCGGCGGTCGTCGTCCTTGCTCTCCAGCAAGCGGCGCAACGAGTTGATGCTGTTCTCGAGGGCGGAATCGCGGCCACCGCCTTCCTTGTAACGCCAATGGGCAGCCACGCCGTATTCGGCGAAGGCGTGCATCTCGTGGGTACGGATCTGGATTTCCACCGGCCGTCCTTCCGGCCCCACCACCACCGTGTGCAGGGACTGGTAGCCGTTTTCCTTGGGGTTGGCAATGTAGTCGTCAAACTCCTTGGGAATATGCAGCCACTCCCCGTGAACGACCCCTAGCACCGCGTAGCAGGTCGCCGGTTTGTCGACGATCACCCGCACCGCCAACAGGTCGTACAAGTCCTCCAGCCCCACATGCTTGCGCCGCATCTTGCTCCAGATGCTGTATAAATGCTTGGGGCGGCCGTAGACCCGGGCCTTGACCTCCTGATCCGCCAAGGCTTTTTCCAGCAGGGCGATGAACCGGTGGACGTAGGATTCGCGCTCGCCCCGGTTGCTCGCCAGCGATTTGGCCAGGGACCGATACTCCTCGGGCTCGATATAGCGGAACGACAGGTCCTCCAGTTCCCATTTCAGTTGACCGAGGCCAAGCCGGTTGGCCAGCGGCGCGAAGATGTCCAGGGTCTCCCGCGCAATCCGGTAACTGACCGCCTCCTGTTCCTCGTATTTCAGCAACCGCAGCCGCTGGACCCGGTAAGCCAGCTTGACCAGTACCGCGCGCACGTCGTTGACCACCGCCAGCAACATGCGCCGCAGCAATTCGGCCTGCTCGGCCTCGTGGACCTCCTCGCAATATTCGTTGAACGTGTTGAGCCAATTGATCTTCTGGACCAGGCCAGCGACATCCTCCCCGAAGCGCTCGCGCACGAAGCCCTCACCCAGGGTGTCACGCACCCAGGGATCGCTCAACAAAGCCGCCTCCAGGGTGTGTGGATCGGCCCGCAACCCCAGCAGGATGTTGGAGACATCGATACCGCGTGGCCGCACCAAAGCATCCCGATCACGGGCCTCCACCGCCACCCGTAGCGCCGCCTCCAGGCGTTTCCGTTCGGCCTCCGCGACGCCGGCACAAAGCCGCTCCAGCAGGTGCTCGTGGGACTGCAAAGAGATATCGGACTGATAGAGGGAATGCTTCATCGCCTTGAAAATGGGCCACCCGCAACGGACAACGCGGGCCAGAATGGCCGAGTTCGCCCCGCAGTTTACCGGAAAACCGGCCGGTTGCTGCCGCCTCGAACACGCCTTGCGCTGGGTGGGCCGTCGGGAATTATGGCAGAATCGCTCTCATGACAAGTGCAAAGGACTCGTCGCTAGCCGCTCCCTCGGTTCCCGACCCAGCCGCCAAATTCGACGGTTCCCTTCGTGCGGACCAGGCCACCAAGATCGTCCTGCTGGAACTGCTGGCGGTAATGGAATTCCATGAGTCCGGCGTGCTGCAGCGTAGCCACGAGGAATGTCTGCATGACTATCGGATCGCGGTGCGGCGCGGTCGATCTGCGTTAAGCCAATTGCGGGAAAGTTTCCCGCCGTCGATCATGACCCGCTTTGCACCCAAGTTGATCGCCTTGGGCCGGGTGACCACTCCGGCCAGGGATCTGGACGTCCACCTGCTGGGCTTCGACGCCCTCAAGTCGAGCGTTCCCAATCACTTTCAGGATGCCCTGGAGCCGCTCCGCGCGGTGTTGCTACAACAGGCCGACTGGGCTTACGGCGAGCTCTTCCGCCACCTGAGTTCCGGCGGCTACCGCCGCTTCATGGCCGACTGGCGACGCTTCCTTGAAACACCGCCACCGGCCCGTCCCAGGGCGACGGAGGCACTGACTCCGATCATCGACCTGGCGGGACGGCGCATCTGGAAACTCTACCGGCGCGCCATCAAGCAAGGCCGCGCCATCAAAGACCGCTCGCCGGCCGAGTGTCTGCACGAATTGCGCAAGACCTGCAAAAAGCTGCGTTACCTTCTGGAATTCTTCCGCCACCTCTACCCTGAGCCGGAAATCACTCGCGCCATCAAGCTGCTCAAGCGGCTGCAGGACTATCTGGGAGAATTTCAGGACGTCGAGGTACAGATCCACAAGATCCAGGAACTGGGACAGATCATGCGCAAGCAGTCAGCCGTTCCCACCGACACCCTGCTGGCCATGGGGGCCTTGCTGGGTCGGCTGGACCACCGCGAAAGCCGGTTGCGGGAGGAGTTTGCCAGACGCTTCCGCAGCTTCGCCTCCACCGAACACCAGGCCGAATACCGCAGCCTGTTCCGGCCGGTTGAACTTGCGGCCCTGAAGCCTGCTGCGGAGTTGACCGGATCCGCGGGCTGAGCGACGCTGACGCCTTCATAACAATGACAAGCCACTCGAGGGGGATTGCATGAATCAAGTCGCGACCAACCCGGTCCCGCGCATCGTCATCGTCGGCGGCGGCGCCGGCGGCCTGGAACTGGCCACTCGACTGGGCAACAGCCTGGGCCAGCAGCATCGGGCCGAGATCACGCTGATCGATTGCAGCCACAGCCACATCTGGAAACCGTTACTGCACGAGGTGGCAGCCGGAACCCTGGACTGCAACGACGATGAGTTGTCCTACCTGGCCCACGCCCGCAGCCACCATTTTCGGTTCGCCTTGGGCCGGATGGATGGCTTGAACCGCCAGGACAAAACGGTCTCCATCGCGCCCATCGTCAATCGGGACGGAATCGAGGTGGTACCGGCCCGGCGCCAGGCCTACGATCTTCTGGTCATCGCCGTCGGCAGCGTGTGCAACGATTTCGGCATTCCCGGGGTGGCGGAACACTGCCTGTTCCTCGATACCACGGAACAAGCCAAGCAGTTCCAGACCCGGCTCATGGAAGCCTATCTCAGGGCCCATGCCCAGGGTGGAACCCAACGTTCCGGAGAACTGGATGTGGCCATCGTCGGCGGCGGCGCCACGGGGATCGAATTGTCGGCGCAGCTGCACCAGGCCACCCGCTTGCTGCACGCCTATGGCCTCGACAACGTGCGGCCATCCGACATTCGGCTGCATCTGATCGAAGCCGCACCCAAGCTATTGCCGGACTTGCCGCCGCGCTTGTCGGAAGCAACCCGGGCGCAGCTGAATGCCTTGGGCGTGGCAACCCATCTGGGCGAACGGGTGGTGGAGATCACTCCGGAAGGCATCAAGACCCAAACCGGGCTGTTCATCCCGGCTGCCCTAAAGGTGTGGGCGGCGGGCATCAAGGCCCCCGAGTGGCTCAACGGCACAGGAGGCCTGGAAACCAACCGGATCAACCAACTGCGGGTGAAGCCGACGCTGCAGACCAGCCTGGACGATGACATCTTCGCCTTGGGAGACTGCGCCGCCTGCCCCTGGCCGGAGAAGGGACCACAAGCCTTTGTGCCGCCGCGAGCCCAGTCGGCCCATCAGATGGCCGAGGTGATCTACACCAACATCCACCGAAAACTGACCGGAAAGGAATTAATCACCTTCCGTTATCGCGACTACGGTTCCCTGGTATCCCTCGGCAAATACAGCACGGTAGGCAATTTAATGGGGAATCTGCTGGGGACAGTCATGATCGAGGGACTGCTGGCCCGGCTGGTTTATCTGTCTTTATACAAGATGCACCAACTGGCACTATTCGGTCCCTTCAGGGTGGCCTTGCTGATGGTCGCCCACTTCTTCCGCCGTCGGCTCCGTCCCAAAATCAAGCTGCACTGAGCGGCCTTCCTTCGCCGCGTTTACGACCGCCCAAATAAAAACGCCCGGACGTCAACACGTCCGGGCGCGGCGGAAACTAAATCCCCGTTCCCCATAACCAAATGCGGTCCCCGACATCCTCAAATCCTTTGTCGGGTTTCATACCCATGAAGAATCAAGAGCCGATCAAGCCGCCCATTCCGGCTTTCAAGGAGGATCAAAGCTCGTGATTGATTGTAGACCGCTCGTTCGACGTCAGTGTGATCTACATCACATTCCGGACAGCAAATCGAACAATTCCCCTCACCCCAGACATAACCCGATTCCTCATCACGCATCTAGAGGCGCTGCAGCCACCCGCCATCGATGTGGCAATCGCCGAATTCCGGATGTTCCAGCACATTCTGGCGAAAATCCCGCAGCATGGGACTTTGCAGTGAAAGCCGGCTGACCTTGCCGCCATCGAACTGGAACTCCAGGGCACCGCCCTTGGCCAACGGGCTATCGGGACCCGTTGCAAACAACATGATCGCCACATTCTTGACCGGCCTGCCCTGCTCGAAGGCGGGATGGGCGCAACTGAACTCGGTGACCTTCAGCGCCGAAAAAGCCTGCGCCAACTGCTGGGCAGTGACTGCGACGCCTTCACCGGGCAGCACAGCCACACCGAGACTCTGTTCCAGGCCGAAGTTACCCAGATGATTTTGCATCAGCACCGACCCCTGAGACTGGCCCATTGCGAGCAGCGGATAGAGTTGCCGTTCCATTTCACCCACATTGGCATTGCGAAGCGCCGCCGCCAATTGCCGCTCGATCGACTGGATGGCGCCGAAGTAGGCTTCCTTCTCCTGCACCTGCTGCAGGGTGGTGCTCCAGTCCTGTTCGCCATTCACCGCGAGCCCCATGCGCTTCATGGCTTCGTAGTCGGCCGCCACCAGGCAACCAGCGAAATTGCGGGCGCGGAATTGCTGCAACTGAGTGGCCCTGAGACTCTCAGCCAAAGCCCGCTGCCCGGTCGTGTTGTAGCTCTTCCAGTCTGGCGACTTGTCCAGAAAGTAATACAGCAGGGCATTCCGGTCGAAGCTGTTGAACCCCAGATCCTTGAGTAACACCTTGAATTTACGGCACTGCTGCTCCACTTCGCGATAGTTGCCCCAATCGGGCTGCAGATTGGGTCTGACGCCGTCCTCCGCCTGTTGGACCAAGCGTTCCAATTC
>VEPB01000301.1 GCA_012026715.1 Methylococcaceae bacterium
GCCAGCCCACACTCCGAACAGCGTGACGAAGCCGAAGATCGCGACGTACATGAGGAATGAGGTATGGCCGGCGAAGGCATTGGTCCAGCTCAAGTACCAAGCCACCGCCGTGGCGGCGATCACGCCGATCAGGCCGCCGCGCTCGGCATCGCGCACGATATCCAGCTTGTGCAGATAGCCGGCGGAATGAATGTGGCGCTTGTAAAGGCCGGCCTCGTCCTTGCCCAGTACATGGAAGTTCCAGTCGCTGATTCCTGCCTCGTGCAAATCGCGGGAAATCCCTGCGCAGCTTTCGATGTCATCGGTCAGGTAGTACAGTCGTTTCATGGATTTTCCCCCATAACGTAGATTCAGGCGATGCGCTCAAGTCGGGAAACAATTTGTTTGACATTGAGAAACTCCTTCGTACTCCTGGCGGGGCTGGTTGTCAATGCGGCGTCCCATCGCAACCACGCCAGCCAAGGCCGGGCCAAATAGCCAGATCGAACCCATTACCGGGGCGCCCAGGATGAGGGTCATCGAGGCGCTAGCTGTCGTGGGAACCGCCATATCGGTTTGGCCTTGCTCCGTAAACAGGGATATTTCGTACTGTCCGGGTCCGAAAAGGTATCTCGCCCAATTCCAGACCCCCGAAGAAATGTCGAATGGCTCTCCATCCTTGATTACAGTGACAGAGGATCGGCCGAGGAAGGTATCCGAACTCCAATACAAAGTGGCGGCGGTTTCATTTAGGAGAGTGAAAGCAACCGTGACCGACGAACTCGCATATGCTCCCGCGTGCCAGCCAGGGCCTAAATGTGCCAATTTCGCCAGACTATTCGAATTAAGCTGAAACGTCATGCCGCCGTTGGGATTGTCGATGATATTGGCTCTTGCCAGCGCCGAACCGTTGACAGGGTTGACGCCGCTTTCTGTCGAAGAGGCGAAAGCCGACAGTCTGGTAAGACCCATGCCGGGCGTGATGGGGGAGGGTTTGTCTGTGTCAACGCGTCCTCCGTCGTAACCACCAGCCGTGGCGTAGGCCGTCAGATTGCCCCCAGTCAAAGTTGCCAGGGAAGCGAATGTTGCGGGGGTAGAAAGTGCTAGCAGGACGAAAAGCAGGTATCTGTTCATACTCCTTAAACTCCTTGTGGTTTCCTGTAAATCGAATAATGGGTTTGTAGCTATCTGATATGCGGATTTACGGAGTTACCGCCTCTTGGGGCAACGTTCCGAAGGATATCTTTGCGAGGGCTTTGCTTCGGCTGAAGTTTTATGTGTAATGCCTAGTCGGCAAGACAAGATTCGCCAACTTTCATACGGCTCTTGCATTTTTCCGGCGTCCCACCGCGACCAAGCCGGCCAAGGCTGGGCCGAATAACCAGATGGAGCCAGCTAGCGGAGTTGCCAGGGTGAGCGTCATCGAGGTGCTAGCTATCGCAGGCGCGTTATCATAGGAGGAGCCTTGCGACGAAAACAGGGCTATCTCGTATTCTCCAGGTTTGAAAAGGTAGGTCGCTGTGTTCCCGTTGGCCGAAGAAATGTCGAATGGCTCCCCGTCCTTGGTTACAGTGGCAGACACTTGGCCAAAGAAAGTGTCCCAAGTCCAATGTAAATTGGCGATGGCGTCATGGAATACTGTGAATTTAACTTCGACTGACGATGTCGAACTCGCTCCCGTCCAGATTCCCATGCCGATCCAAACTAATTGAGCCGAACTGGCCGAATCAAGTTGAAAGGTCATGTCGCCGTTGGGGAGTTCGACGATATTAGCGTTTGCCAGTGCCGAACTGCTAACAGGAGCGGGGCAAACGTCGCACACTGCAAGTGATATTCCGCTGGCTGAAGCCGACAGGCGGGTAAGGCCCATGCCGGGTATAACGGGTGCCGGATTGTCGGTGCCAACGGTTCCTCCGTCACCACCAGCTGTCGCGTAAGCCGTCAGGCTGCCTCCGGTCAGGGTTGCTAGAGAAGCGAATGTGGAGGGGGTAGAAAGGGATAGCAGGACGAAAAGCAGGTATCTGTTCATGGTCCGTGAACTCCTTGAGTTGCCTATACATCCAAAAGCGTGTTCGAGATACGGATTCCTTGTATCACCGCCTTGTATTGCCCGCAATGCCTCTAATCGCATTCTGGCGGGTTTTCTGGGGGTTACCGTTTACCACAAGCTACATTTCTTCCCCGGATTCATCGCGGAACTGGCCGGGCAATTGAATGCCTCGGAGAAATCCGTGCTGTTCATCAGCGGAGCGATCGCCCGATACTTCCAGGGCGCATAGCGATTCCAGGTGCGGGAATACCGGTAGCGGGCGGATTCCGGGGTGGAGGCCTCGCAGTACATCTGGGCGTAGGCGGTAAAAAACAGCTGCTGGGGCGTCAGGTTGGCGATGGTCGGCTGGACATGGGCCGTGGTCAGCGCGGTCTTGAAAGCCTGGTAGGCCAGGTGCAGTCCGCCGTTGTCCGCCAGGTTTTCGTTCAGGGTTTTCTTGCCGTTGACCTTGGTTCCGGCGCCGCCGCTGAATCGGGAATACTGCTTTACGAAGCATTGGGCGCGGGCGTCGTAGCGGCGGTTGTCGGCTCCGGAAAGCAGCGGATCGAGGTTGCCGTTGGCGCCGAAATTCCGGCCATTGGCGTCGAAGCCGTGCACCAGTTCGTGCGCCACCACGGTGCCGAGCGCGGCGTAATTCATGGCGAGCGGGTAGCCGGTATCCATGAAGGGAGGTCTCAGCATGCCGGCAAACAGATAGATCTCGTTGGTCCAGATGTTGTTGTAGGCGTTGACCGTCTGCACCCCGGTGTTGGCGTTCCACTGGGTTCTCTGCACGGCCTGGTTGATCATGGCCAGCCTTCTGTTAGTGATGTCGGTTCCGGCCGCTGCGACCTTTCCCAGGTAGCTGGTTTCAGCCGTATCGCTCCCGGCGGAAATTGGCCAGGAATCCGGGTAGCCCAGGTGCGTGACCAAGCCGTCCAACTTTTGCTGGACCGCGCTTCGGGAGGCGGCGTTGGCCAGGAACGGCAGGCTGGTCGCCTCCGCAGCCAAGGCATTGCGGGCACCGTCCAGCAGTTCCTGGGCAAGCGGGATCTGCGCGCTGGTCGCTTCGCTGTCGACCAGCATTTTTCCCACGGCATCCCCGAGCAGATAGGAAGTCGCGTCGACGCAGCTTTGCCAGCGGGGCAGATCGCCGACGGCAATCCCGGAAATCGGGTTGTCGGGATGGAAGGCCTTGGGCAGATATTCGAGGAACTTCGCCACGGCCTGCCAGCGCAGATAGGCCTTGAGCGAATTCAGTGGCATCTTGGCCAGCAGCGGATCGAGGGTTTGCAGATAGCTCCGGTCGACGACGACCGTCGCTTCGGCCTTGAGTCCCAGCCCGTCCAGATAGCGATTCCAGGGCAGCGCCAGGGGCAGCCGAGCAAATGAGCTGGACGGCACCAGCGCGAGCCGACCACCCATGCCGTAGGAAGGGTCGAACCGCACCACGGTCTTCTCGATACGCAGGACGTCACGGGCGCGGGCGAGTGGCTTGACCTCCCCGAACTGGCCGAGCACCTTGGCGATATAGCCATTGAGCGCCGCGCGGCTGGTTTTGTTGAGCGGATCGTGGCGGAGGTAGACATCGCCGTCGGGGTAGCCCGGCTGGCCGGCATAGGCAAAGACGATGTACTGGGTCGGAAAGCTTCTGATGTCCGGCGCCACGAAGGGAAAAATCAGAGTGGGGGCGCCGGCTCGAGTCAGTTCACCCGCCACTTGCAGAAAGTCACCGCGGTTGGCGATCTGGTCGATCTTCGTCAGCAGCGGTTGGAGCCCGGTGAGGCCATCCTGTTCGGCCTGGGTTTCGTCCATGCAGGCGCCGAAGAAACTGCCGATCCGCTGGCGGTCGGCGTCGAGGCCAGGCGCTTCGGCGGCGCTTTGCAGCAGCAGATAGAGTTTGGCCCGAACGTCGTCGGAGGCGGCGTCAGGCCCCCGGACCAGGTAAGAGCGATAGTCCGGCAGGGGCTGATGGTTGATCCAGCCGCCGCAGGCGTAACTGTAAAAGTCCTGGCAGGGGTCGACGCTGGGGTCCATGGCGGCGGCGACCTGGGTTTCGATGGTCGCTGGGTCGATGGGCACCGTCGCCAGTTGGGACGCCTGGTTGTTGGACGGGTCGAAATCCACGGTGTCCGCCGCTACGGAAGCCCCGATGGTTCCGCGCCCGGGACTCTGGTAAACCAGGTTCAGGTCGAGAATAGCGGTGGCGCCTGGGAACAGCGAGTCCAGCGAACACGACAGCCCCGGGCCGGTAGCCTGGCAGTTGGCAGGCAAGGCGGCAGTCGTGACGAGGGACGGCAGCGTCACCGTCACCACCGGTTGGGTCGCCGGAAGCGCGCCCTGGTTGGTCACGGTCAGACGATAACTACCTTGCTGGCCGAGTTGGGGCGGCTCGGCGGGTGCGGTCACGCTGACCGTCAGGTCGGTTTGGTTCGGATCGAACGAGACACTGGATTTGTAGCGCAACTGGCCGGTTAGCTTGCCGCTGGATCCACTGCAGGTCTGCTCGAAATCCACCGCAAGTCGGGCCAGCCCAGATTGCGCATCGCGTTGGATGTCCAGAATCTCGAATCGGCCGGTGTATCCGCCGAAACAGACCAATTGGCTGGCGCTTTCGAAAGCGAGGTAGGGCGCTGTTCCGTCATTCAGGCTTCCCCCATGGGCGTTCTCGTAAACCCCGATCGTCAGGGGATCGGTGCTGCCCGAGCCCAACTGCAGATTCCACAGCCCGCCAATCGTCAGGATGGCGCCGTTATCCGCTCCTGTCGTCATTGGCACGACAAAAGGCGCATGGGATCCGGTGATCGGCGTGGGCGGCCACAGCGTGGTGTTCTGCCCCGCCCCCACCGGGTCACCCAACTGGCTTTCCAGGTGCAGCATGCTGGGCGGGTCGATGCACAGATTCCTGGTCAAGACGGTATCCGATCTGGTCACAAGATCGGTCATGGTCAGCGTGATCTGCGGTTGCGCTTCGAACGCCCCAACAAACTGGAAGGCTGCGCCGGTCCCGGTCGCGCCGGTGCTGCTGGCCCACCGGTAGCTGACTTGCTCGCCGCCGTGGGCGTCGTAGCCGTTGTGGGCCCGCAGCTTGACCGCCGGACCCGGCGGCGTGCTGACGTCGATACAATCATCGGTAGCCTGTGGGCTCTCCACTGAGATCACCGGCGTCACCGGGACCGCGGAGTTGTAGCGGATCTGGCCGTAGAAAATTTCGGACGAAAACATCCGGTGGGCCTCGAAATTCACAGCCAGGCTGATGACCTGGCCATCCGGATTGCGGACCAGTTCCAGGACTTGAAAGCGCCCTGATTCGACGGCGTTTGCAGGAGAGAATGTCAGCGCCGACTGGTCGCTGCCCGGTGTCGCAG
This sequence comes from Methylococcaceae bacterium, assembly GCA_012026715.1. GTDB lineage: Bacteria > Pseudomonadota > Gammaproteobacteria > Methylococcales > Methylococcaceae > VEPB01. The sequence continues at coordinate 5,377 of VEPB01000301.1, forward strand.
GATAGCCGGTTGCGTTGTCGTAACTGCCGACCGCAAGGGGCGCTGAACCGGGTGCGGCAAAGGTCGCGGTCACCTGCTCCGGGTGCTCCTGCGACCAGGGAATCAATACCTGCAAGGTATTCCCCGCGTCATAGTCGTCGATTTGGAAGGGCCGGTCGTTGGCTTCGATGCGTTCGGCCAGGTCGGGATTGTAGTCCGGACCGCCGCCCGGCCGATGGTAGAACAGCGAGGTCGACTTGCTGACGCAGACCTCGCGGCTGAGCTGGACGACCCTGCCGCCCAGCAGGTCGGTGAGGGTTACGTCAATGCTAGCGGTCGCGCCCAAGGGGATCGGGGCCTGGAATTGCGCGGCGGTTCCGGCCGCACCGGTCGAACTGGACCAGGCGTAGTCCAGCAGCGAGCCGCCGGTGCTGTCGACGGCGTTGGCCAGCGTGAGTCTCACCGGGGCAGGGTGGGGGCCGGCCGCCATGACGCAGCCCTGGCTGTTCAATGGATTTTCGACGACGACGAAGGGGGTGATCGGAACGTCCGAGTCATAGCGGACTTCCCCGATGAGTGCCGGCAGGCCCCCTTCGCAATGCTGCTCGAAATGGACGGCGAGGTGGATCACATTGCCCTGACCATCGCGGACGAGTTCGAGGACATCAAAACGTCCGGTGACCGTGTTGCAACCGCGTCCATCGCCAAAAAAGTCGAGGCCTGGATGCCCCGCTTCCTGAGAACCCTCGCGCTGGGCCGATTCAAAACTACCGACGCTCAATGACTGGCCGTCGGCGGCCGCCAGTTTCAATTGCCACGACAGTGCCGGCAGGTTCTCGACGGACAGGGTCAGCGTGCCGGCGTCGGGGGAGGCGATGGAAAAGCTGCCGTCGGCGGTCGTCAGCCGGTACTGTTGTCCCTGGCTAACGTACTCGTTGGCCTCGCCAAAAAACACCAGGCTGGTTTGGCCGGCATGCGCCACCCCGAAGCCGCTCATCAATCCGAACAGAACCAGCCACGCCCGCCCGTACATCTTTCCCTCGCCTCATTGGACACCAGTGAACCCGCCGGCTGCGGCCAGTCGCGGGGATCGGCAGCGTACTCTCAATGCCCGGCGATTTACAGCGAATTTCGAATGAGGGATGGTGGTCGGGCAGCGGGCATTCATCGCGCGTACACCAGCCCGGTTCCGGGTGGGGCAAGCGCCAAGCGGTCGTGGCGGGAGCCGCCGTCGGCTCCTGATTCGGGGCTTCCGGCTGGGGGCTTGGCTTGAGGACTTTGACAGGGGCCTGGGCTCTGACGGTAATGCCGCAGCCGCCACGACCTCGTGGATCAGTCCGATGGTCCGATCGATCAGAGCCCCCCGCGCCGTGGTCTGGCGCCACACCAGGCCGATCTGGCGGCTCGGCGCCGGCGAGGTGACCGCGACGGATGGGGGCGCGAGGTCTGCCAGCGCTGATCCAGCGACGGCTTTGCGGCAGGTGGTTCAGCCCGCGACCGGGCGTGGGGCCGCTCAGCTGCCGTCGCCCAGCCGCTGCATGACGGCGGCGACCGCGGCGCTGCGGGTCTCCACCCCGAGTTTTTCGAACACGTGCTCCAGGTGCTTGTTCACCGTGCGCGGGCTGCAGTTCAGGATCAGCCCGATGTCCCGGTTGGTCTTGCCGCGGGCGATCCACATCAACACCTCGGTTTCCTTGAAGGTCAGTCCCAGGCTGCCGCGGACGCTGTCGATGTCCCAGTCGCCGGAGCGCTTGCCGAGCATCAGCAGGTACTCGCCGGTGTTCTCGCAGGGCGAGATGAGCGCGGAATATTGGGTCCCGTTGTGTGGCAGGACGAAGCTATCCGGTGCCTGGAACGGTGTCCGGGCGGTGGCGGCCACGGCCCAGGACAACAGTTCCGTTGGCAGGCCGGCGGGCACCGGGTCTCCGGGCAGTTCGGCCAGCCAGGTGGATGCGGCCGGTGTCGCCCAGGTCACCGCGCCGAGACGATCGATGGCCAGGGCGGCGAGACCGCTCTGGGTCAACGCCTGCTCTGCCCGCTGGGTGGCGCGCGCCTGGGCCAGCTGGGCGGCGACCCGGGCCAGCACCTCCTCGTTGCGGAACGGCTTGACGATGTAGTCGACCGCGCCTTCGTTGAAGCCGCGCAGCAGATCGTCCAGTTCGCCCAGGGCGGTCATGAACAGGATCGGGATCCGCCGGGTTTGCGGGCCGTTCTTCAGCTGGCGGCAGGTCTCAAAGCCGTCCATGCCCGGCATCACCCCGTCCAGCAGGATCACGTCGGGGGTCACCAGCTGCAGCTGGTCCAGCGCGCTGATGCCGTCGGTGGCAACCAGCACCCGATAGCCGGCTTCCTGCAGCGCGTCCGACAGGAGGGCCAGATTGCCGGGCGCGTCGTCCACAATCATGACCGTTCCCAAGGAGGCCGATCGGCTCATCGCGCCAGGCTCCCCAGCCACTGTTTGATGTCAGCCAGGCGAAACTCCCGCGCCATCTGCTGCA
>VEPB01000543.1 GCA_012026715.1 Methylococcaceae bacterium
GAACTGCGGCGGGCCTGCAAGGATCCGTCGGGACAATGGACCCTGGTTCAGTGACGACGATCGCGACGCCTGAAGCAGTCCGGTTCCCCTCCCCGTCCGAGGCTGCGATAATGGACCCATCGTCCACGTTACTGCCCGCTCGCATCGCCATGCCCGATCCTTCCATCCACGGCTACCGCCTAGCCGGTCGAAGGGTCGTCGAGATCGAGGCGAGAGCGGTTGCCGCCCTGACCGAACGGATCGACGCCCGCTTCGATGCCGCCTGCTCTCTCCTGCGTGGCTGTAGCGGTCGCATCATCGTCACCGGCATGGGCAAATCCGGGCATATCGCCGGCAAGATTGCCGCGACCCTGGCCAGCACCGGCAGTCCGGCCTTCTTCGTCCACCCCGGCGAAGCCAGCCACGGCGACCTCGGCATGATCACCGCCGCCGACGTGGTGCTGGCCCTCTCCAACTCCGGCGAAACCGACGAACTGCTGACCATACTGCCGCTCATCAAGCGACTCGGGGTACCGCTGATCGCCATGACCGGCAACGCCGATTCGACCTTGGCCATCGAAGCCAACGTTCATCTCGATACCGCTATCCATGAGGAGGCCTGCCCGTTGGGCCTGGCCCCCACGTCGAGCACTACCGTCTGCCTCGTCATGGGTGACGCGCTCGCGGTCGCGTTGTTGGAAGCAAAAGGGTTTAGCCGGGACGATTTCGCCCTGTCCCATCCCGGCGGCAGCCTGGGGCGGCGCCTGCTGTTGCACGTGCGTGACATCATGCATCCGACCGAGGATGTGCCGGTCGTGAGAGAACGGACACTGATCCGCGACGCCGTGCTGCAAATGACCACCCACAAAATCGTCGGCCTGGCCGCGGTGCTGGACTCGACCAACCGCGTCATCGGCATTTTTACCGACGGCGATCTGCGACGTCTGCTGGAACGGGGCGGAGACATCCACGCCATCCGAATCGGTGACGCCATGACGCGTCCAGGCACCCGGGTTATCGCCGAAACTCTGGCCGCCGAGGCCTTGAGCATCATGGAAGCAAAAAAAATCAATGCCCTACTGGTGGTCGATGGCGATCAGCGCCTGGTTGGGGCCCTCAACATGCACGACCTGCTGCGCGCCCGCATTCTGTGATCAGCCATTCCCTCTTGCTCAGTCCCGATGTCCGCCAGCGCGCGGCCCGCATCCGTTTGGCCATCTTCGACATCGACGGAGTGATGACGGACGGGCGTCTGTTTTTCGACGACGGCGGCCGCGAATACAAGAGTTTCCATGTGCGCGACGGCCACGGCATCAAGCTGCTGTTGCAGGCAGGGATTGAAGTGGCCGTGATCTCCGGCCGCAGTTCGCCCAATGTGGCGCACCGCATGACCAGCCTGGGGATCCGCCATGTCTACCTGGGGCAGGACAACAAGCTGGAGGCGTTCCAGACCCTTTGCGGAAACTTGGGACTGTCTCCGGAACAGGTGGCCCATGTGGGAGACGACCTGATCGACCTGTGCCTGCTGAGCCGGGTCGGATTGGCCGTGGCCGTGGCCGATGCCCATCCGGCCATCTTTCCCTACGTCCACTGGCGAACCACCATTGGCGGCGGCCTAGGCGCCGCCCGGGAAGTTTGCGACCTGATATTGGCGGCCCAAGGCAAACTCGACGCTGTGGTCGCCGGTCACCTGTGAGCATTCCCGTGTTGACCCGAAAATCCCTGACGGCCCATCTGGCCCTGGCATTGCTCGCTGGCGCCACCTGGTGGGCAGCCGAAACCTGGTTTTCCGACGAGCCGGCGGAACGCCGAGAAACAGCTGGCGCGGTGGATTACTATTCGAACGGCGTCAAACGTACTGTCTACGATGCCAATGGCAAGCCCGAAAATCTGTTGCTGGCAACGCACATGGAACATTTCAAGGGAGACGACCACACCGAATTGGATCGGCCGATCATGACGCTATACCAGGACACCGGCGGATCGCCTTGGATCATTCAAAGCGACACCGGAATCCTCCAGTCCGGGGGTGAGCTTTTGCTGCTCAACGGCGCCGTGTTCATCACCAAAGACAACGACAAGGGCGAACAGCTCAAAATCACGACCCGCAATGTCCGCTATCAACCCGCCAAGGAATACGCGGAGACAGCCGAGGCGGTGCGCATGGAAACCCCGAGCGACCTTCTGACCGGAGTCGGCATGGAAGCCCAGCTGAAACCCAACCTGATCCTAAAGGTCCTCTCGGAAGTCCGGAGAACGCATGAAGCACACAACTAATCGAAAGCTTCTGGCCCTGATCCTAGCCTGCCTGGCGCAGCCCTCCCTGGCTCTGGACAGCGATGCCCGCCAACCCATCAACATTGAATCGGACACCGCGGTTCACGATGACGCCAAAGGCGAAACCATTTACTCCGGAAACGTGAAGACGGTCCAGGGGAGCCTGGAGGTCTATGCCGACCACATGACCGTCTATCAGAAAAACGGCAAGACCGAGCGTATCGTCGCCACCGGCAATCCGGTCAGGCTCAAACAAACGCCGGAAGGCGGCCGCGAAGACATGCACGGCACCTCGCAGAGAGCTGATTTCTTTCCCGACACCAGCATCATTATCCTGCTGGATACTGCCACGGTTTGGCAAGGCGACCGCAAGGACAGCAGCGACCGAGTCGCCAGCGACCGCATCGAATATGACACGCGCAAGTCGTTGATGCGTGCCGGAGGTGGTGGCAAGCGTGCCCACGTGACGATCCAACCCAGTGGCGACAAGCCAAAGACCGGCGCCCCATGACTCTACTGTCTGCAGAACAGCTCACCAAAACCTACAGTAACCGGCGAGTCGTCGACGGAGTTTCCCTTAACATTCGTAGTGGCGAAGTGGTCGGCTTGTTGGGGCCCAACGGCGCCGGCAAGACCACCAGCTTTTACATGATCGTGGGACTGATCAGGCCCGATGGCGGCTCCATTCGGCTGGACCAGGAAGACCTCACGCGACTTCCGATGCACCGACGTGCACTGCTGGGGCTGGGCTACCTTCCTCAGGAACCGTCCATTTTCCGCAAGCTGAGCGTGACCGATAACCTGCGGGCGGTACTCGAACTACGGCCCGACCTCACTCCGGGACAGCGCGAACTCCGCATTGAGGAATTATTGGAGGAGTTCAGCATCAGCCACTTGCGTCACCAACCGGCCCTGGGACTTTCCGGCGGCGAACGCCGTCGCGTCGAAATCGCCCGGGCGCTGGCTGGCGAGCCCCGCTTCATGCTGCTGGACGAACCCTTCGCCGGCGTCGACCCCATTTCCATCGTCGACATCCAGAAAATCATCGAGCATCTGCGCGACCGCGGCATCGGCATTCTGATCACCGAGCACAATGTCCGGGAAACCCTGGGAATCTGTAACCGGGCCTACATCCTCAACGACGGCAAGGTCATCGCCGAAGGCGAAGCCCCCGACATCGTTCAAAATCCGGAAGTGCGGCGAGTTTATCTGGGAGAAAAGTTTTCTCTGTGACGCTGAGTCGGTCAGGGTTTGATCTAGAATACAAAGCAAAAGCCGCACCATTCGCCAACCCGACCGCCTAGCGGGCACTATGAAGCAGTCTCTCCAACTCCGTCTGGGTCAATCGCTCACGATGACCCCCCAGCTTCAGCAAGCCATCAAGCTGCTGCAGCTTTCCACCCTCGATCTTCAGCAGGAAATACAGCAGGTTCTCGATTCCAACATGATGCTGGAGATGTCCGACGAGGAACGGACCAGCTTCGCCGAACCCCAGGAACCGGCACAACCGGAGCGGGACACCGGCAACGATTACGGCGAAATTCCCAATCTGGACGAAGCCTCCGATATTCCGAAGGAACTGGCGGTGGACTCCTCCTGGGAAGATGTCTATGACAGCCCCCAAAGCTACACCGCCAGTTCCCAAAGCGATGGCGACGGCGACGATTTCATGTTCCAGCGGGCTCCAGCCCAGACCCTGCAGGACCACTTGCACTGGCAGATGGAGCTAACCCCGTTCAGCGACCAGGACCGGGCCATCGCTACCGCCATCATTGATTCCATCAACGACGACGGTTATCTGATGATGCCGATCGAGGAAATTCACCAGGGCCTGATGACCCAGATGGAGGACCTTGAACTGGATGAGGTGCTGGCCGTGCTTCACCGCATTCAGCATTTCGCCCCGGCCGGGGTCGGCGCCGCCAATTTGGCGGACTGCCTCGCCATCCAACTGCGCCAGCTGCCGGACAGCGAGCCATTTCGATCGCTCGCACTGGACCTGGCATCCAAATATCTCGATCTGCTGGCCAAAAAAGACTTGACCAAGCTGAAACGCGAGCTGAACGTCGATGATGGCCAACTGTCGCGGATCGTCGCGCTGATCCGAACCATGGACCCCAAGCCGGGCCGCAAGATCGAGAACCACGATTCGCAATACGTCATACCCGACGTGTTCGTCACCAAGCTGGGCGGAGATTGGGTGGTATCGCTCAATCCGGATATCGCCCCCAAGCTACGCATCAACCCGTTTTATTCCAACCTCATCAAGCGGGCCGATCAGAGTGCCGACAACGTCTGCATGAAGAACCACCTGCAGGAGGCGCGCTGGTTCATCAAAAGCCTCCAGAGCCGCAACGAGACCCTGATCAAAGTGGCGCGCGCCATTGTCGACCACCAAAAGGAGTTCCTCGAACACGGCGACCGGGCCATGAAACCTCTGGTGCTGCGGGATGTCGCAGAAGAGGTGTCGATGCACGAATCGACGATCTCCCGCGTGACCACCCAGAAATTCATGCATACGCCCAACGGCATCTACGAATTCAAGTATTTCTTCTCCAGTCACGTTTCCACCGATGAAGGCGGCGAGTGCTCGGCCACCGCCATCAAGGCCTACATCAAGGAAATCGTGGATGCCGAAGACTCCGACAAACCATTGAGCGATCACACCATCTCGGCGATGCTGAAAGAACGCGGCATCAACGTCGCGAGGCGGACGATCGCAAAATACCGGGAGGCTATGTCCATCCCGCCGTCCAACGAGAGGAAACGCGTATTCTAGCGTCGCTCTCCCACACCACAGGAGCCAACCATGCAACTGAGCGTAACCGGCCACCACATTGACGTCACCGACTCCCTGCGAAACTATGTGGCGGAAAAATTCCAGCGTCTGGAACGCCACTGTGACCAGGTCATCGACGTGCACACCATCCTGTCGGTCGAAAAGCTGGCCCAGAAGGCCGAAGCCACGGTTCAGGTCAACGGTGCAAAGCTGTTTGCCGAAGACACCCAGCCCGACATGTATGCCGCCATCGACGCTTTGATCGATAAGCTGGACCGGCAAATCATCCGCCACAAGGAAAAACTTACGGCTCAGGCCCGCTAGCTGCGCCCACGCCCTTGCCCCGCCACGTCGCGGGGCAAGGCCCATCTCTCCCCACTACCCATGAAACTGGTCATCGTCTCCGGCCTGTCAGGTTCCGGCAAGAGCATCGCCTTGGAAACGCTGGAGGATTGCGGATACTACTGCATCGACAATCTGCCGGTGGCGCTGCTGGACGCCTTCGTCGAGCAGGCAATGATGACCAATCAGACGATCTTCCAGCGCACCGCCCTAGGAATTGACGCACGCAACCAGAGCCAGAGCCTCGCCCAGTTCCCCCGTACCCTGGCGACCATGGAAAAGCTGGGAATTGCTTGTGACGTCCTGTACCTCAAGGCCGACACCGAGACCCTGTTGAAGCGATTCAGCGAGACCCGCCGCAAGCACCCGCTGACTGACGCGAACCATACCCTGGCAGAGGCAATCGAACTGGAATGCCGAATGCTGGAGCCCATCGCCGGCGAGACCGACCTCATCATCGACACCAGCCACACCAACGTCCACCAGTTACGCCAGTTGATCCTGTCGCGGGTGGTACCCCGAACCGATCGGATGATGTCGCTGTATTTCCAGTCTTTTGGCTACAAGAACGGGATACCGCTCGATACCGATTTCGTGTTCGATGCCCGTTGCCTGCCTAACCCCCATTGGGAACCCAATCTGCGCATGAAAACCGGCAAGGACCCGGAAGTGGCGCAGTTCCTTTTGGCCAGTACCGACGTGCGCCAATTCCTGCAGGATGTGATCCAGTTTCTGGAGAACTGGGTTCCCCGCTTCGATGCCGACAACCGCAGTTATCTGACCGTCGCCATCGGCTGCACGGGCGGCCAACACCGCTCGGTGTTCCTTGCGGAGGCTTTGGGAAGCCATTTCTGCAACAGCAATCACCACATTCTGGTGGGTCACCGCGAGTTGCCCTAAGCTGCCGACCTTTTGTCAATCCGCCAGATTAACAAGCGCGTTCGCCGCCCATCACCCACCTCGATGACCGAATCGGGCGGTTGTCCTGGTACCTCGAAGCTGTTGCTGACGAATAGCGAGTCTCGCCCCATTTCCCTCAGCGCCTTGCTCCAAAGCCGCGCCATGGGACTTGGCGAGAGAAAGGCATAGGCGACCAGATAGCCGCTCAAGTCTTCCCTCCACAAGCTGCGCCAGCGGACTTGGCAATTCCTGAGGGACCGGGTCCGCATCCAGGCCATAAGAAACGGTAGCGGCGCCGTCTCCACCCCCACAAACCGGCCTTGGGGCCTTTGCCCGGCGAGATAGGTCAGCCCGCCGCCATTCCCACAGCCCAAGTCGATCATGGTAAATGGGCGATCGACGGGAAGCAGCCTTAACAACGCGTTCCACGTGGCCCGATTGGAGAGATAGAGAGGAACCCGATCTTTGAGGTTGCTGGGATAGATCAGGAGCAGGATCAGCAACAAACCCAGGAAAAGTTTCGGCGGCAAATCCAACGCCAGCATCGCTATCAGCATCGGGACGAAGCTCGCCTGAATCGGCAACCACCACAAAGGCAGCCCGCCCAGCCGACTGTAGCCGGCGGCGCTCAGCGAGATAATGCCCAGCACAGCCCAATCCGGCAGCGCAATCTGCCAACTCGACGCGACCGGCAAGGCCAGGAATCCGGTTGAGACGGCCGCTAATTGCGCCACTAATGCCTTGACCGCAACCGGCAGTCGCATGCATCCCGCTCAATACGGATTCAGGGATTGGAGGGCGCCGACGCCGGCGGGGGCGGTGCCGCGATCATTCCGGGTACCTTGGGTGCAAGCCAGCTACCGCCTTTGCCCTCTCCGGCATTCTTGACGTCGTCGCCGGTGACATTGATTTGGGAACCGCTCAGCAAATCCTCTTCGGTCTTCTTATTCAGAATAACGATGGATATGCGGCGGTTGATCGGATCGAAGGGATCGGATTGCATCATCGGCACGCTGTCCGCCAATCCAACCACCCGCATCATCTTCTCCTGCTTCAACCCCCCTCGCACCAATTCCTTGCGGGCCGCGTTGGCGCGATCGGTGGACAACTCCCAGTTGGTGTATCCCAGACTGTTGCCCAACGGCTTGGCGTCGGTATGGCCGGAAATGCTGAGCCGATTCGGCAAGGCGTTAATCGTCGGAGCCAATTGATCGAGAATTTGCGCCGCATAAGACTCCATCCGGGCACTTCCGGCGGCAAACATCGGGCGCTTTTCCTGATCGATGATCTGGATTCGGAGACCTTCGCGGGTGATGTCGATCTTGAGCTGGCTCTCGAACTGATGCAACAGTTCGTCGGTCTTGATCATTTCGTCCAGCTTCTGTTTCAGCGACTCCAGGTTTTGCTTATCCTGATCCAGCACCTGCTGATTATCTTTTTCCGCGGTATCGGCGATGATCTCCTTTTTGCCTTCATTGGTCAGTTTCACCTGGCCTTCCGTCGCCGTCACATCCTGGCCGCCGCCTTTGATGATGTTGCTGCGGTCGCCGGTGCTCTCCCCGCCGGAAATTGAAGCCGCCGGCTGCCACGGATCCTTGAAATAATCGGCGATGCCCTTGCGCTGCTCCTTAGTCGTGGAACCCAGGAGCCACATCAGCAGGAAGAAGGCCATCATGGCCGTGACGAAATCGGCGTAGGCCAGCTTCCAGGCGCCACCATGGCTACCGTGGCCACCCTTCTTGACCTTCTTGATGATGATGGCTTGATTGTCGGCCATGATTGCTGCGCGAACTACTTATTGGCCTTGATGTGCTCTTCAAGCTCCTGGAAGCCTGGGCGCTCCGTGGAGAACATCACCTTGCGGGCAAACTCCACCGCCGTCGGTGGCGGATAGCCGTTCATCGACGCGATCAAGCCAGCCTTGATGGCCTGGTAGTACTTGGTGGAGTCGGCCAGCTTCTGCTCCAAGTTGCCCACCAGGGGCGCCACGAAGCCGTAGGAAATGAGGATACCCAGAAAAGTGCCGACCAGTGCCGCCGCAATCAACCCCCCCAGCACCGTCTGTGGCTTGTCCAGGGATTCCATGGTGTGCACCACCCCCATCACCGCGGCAACGATACCGAACGCCGGCATGCCATCGGCCATCTTGGCCAGTGCGGCGATGGGCTGATGCCCTTCCTCGTGATGGGTGTCGATGTCGATATCCATCAAATTGTCCAACTGGTGCACATCCAGGCTACCGCTCGACATCAAGCGCAGATAGTCGGTGATGAAGTCCATCGCGTGATGATCGGCCAGGACCTTGGGGGCGCTCTTGAACAGCTCGCTCTGCTCCGGATTCTCGATGTCCCCTTCAACGGACAGCAGGCCGTTTTGGCGGATCTTGACGAAAATCTTGCTGAGCAGGGTAAGGGTTTCCAGGTAGAACTCCTTACTATAGGGCGATCCTTTGAACACCATGGCGAGAGCCCCCAAGGAGGCTTTGAGGACTTTGGGACTGTTGGAAACGACGAAGGCGCCGATGGCGCCGCCGAAGATAATGACGGCCTCGAACGGCTGAAGCAGGATGCCGATGTGGCCCCCGGCCCCCAAATAGCCGCCCATGATGCAACCGATTACCAGGATGTATCCGATGATGACAGTCATGAGCGCCGATCCCGTCGTGGATGAAGCCCCGCGGCCGGCGCGACCGCCGAATGGTGCGGGGCGTGAGCTTTGCTTTCAACTTCCGGAGCAAGTCTAGCCCAAGAATTCGTGAATCGGCTCAACTTGCATCCGATCTCTTGAAACCGGCCGACGCGTCCCCATATCGTCGGACACCGGGGGTTTCCCTGCCTTTTCATATCATGCACGAGGACGATTCAACATGACCGTTGCGGAACAAAAGGTGACGCTCGGCTTCGAGGCCGAAGTCAAACAATTGCTTCAGTTGATGATTCATTCGCTGTACAGCAACAAGGAGATTTTCCTGAGGGAGCTGATTTCCAACGCTTCAGACGCCGCCGACAAGCTGCGCTTCAGCGCCCTCGGCGACGACGCCCTCTACGAGAGCGAGCCCAACCTTAAAATCAAGATCGAATTCAACAAAACCCTCCGCACGGTAACCGTAACGGACAACGGCATCGGCATGACCCGCGACGAGGTCCAGCAGAATCTCGGCACCATCGCCCGTTCCGGCACCCGCCATTTCTTCGAGTCCCTCACCGGCGACCAAGCCAAGGACAGCCAGCTGATCGGCCAATTCGGCGTCGGCTTCTATTCCTGCTTCATCGTCGCCGACCGGGTCACCGTGGAGAGCCGCAAGGCGGGCCTGGGAGCCGAACACGGGATCCGTTGGGAATCCACCGGTGAGGGCGAATACAGCCTGGAAAACATCGAGCGTAGCGAACGCGGCACCACCGTCACCCTGCATTTGCGCGAGGGCGAGGACGAATTCCTCGATGGCTGGCGCTTGCGCAGCATCATCCGCAAATTCTCCGACCACATTTCCCTTCCCATCGAAATGCTCAAGGAGAGCTACGGCGAAGAGGAAGACAAGGGTGAGAAGGTCATCGAGTGGGAAACCGTCAACAGCGCATCAGCCCTGTGGAGCAAGTCCAAGGACGAGATCGGCGAGGACGCTTACAACGAGTTTTACAAGCACGTCTCGCACGACTACCAGGAACCCCTGGCGCGCATCCACAGCCGGGTGGAAGGCACCAACGAATACACCCTGCTGCTCTACATCCCGTCCCATGCCCCCTTCGACCTGTGGGACCGGGACTCCAAGCACGGCGTCAAGCTTTATGTCCGCAAAGTGTTCATCATGGATGACGCCGACAAGCTGATGCCCCGCTACCTGCGCTTCATCCGCGGGGTAATCGATTCCGACTCCCTGCCTCTCAACGTTTCCCGCGAGATCCTGCAGGAAAACAAGCTGCTGGAAAAAGTCCGCTCCGGCGCCGTGAAAAAAGTTCTCGGGCTGATCGAAGACATCTCCAAGAACGACCCGGAAAAATTCGCCACGTTCTGGAAGGAATTCGGCCAGGTGCTCAAAGAAGGCGCGATCGAGGACTACAAAAACAAAGAGCGCATCGCCAAGCTGTTGCGTTTCGCGTCCACCCACAACGACGGCGAGCAACAAGATGTCAGCCTTGACGATTATCTCGGCAGACTCCGGGACGGTCAGGACAAGATCTACTACATCACCGCCGAAACCCACGCGGCGGCCCGCAACAGCCCGCATCTGGAGGTATTCCGCAAGAAGGGCATCGAAGTGCTGTTGCTGTCGGACCGGATCGACGAATGGCTGGTCGACCACCTCACCGATTACGAAGGCAAACATCTGCAGTCCATCGCCAAGGGTGACTTGGACCTCGGCCAACTGGAGGACGAAAAGGACAAGGAAGAACTGGAAAAGGTCTCCAAGGATCTGGAACCTCTGGTGGATCGCATCAAGAAAACCTTGGGCGACCGCGTCGCCAACGTCCGAATCAGTCATCGCCTGACCGACTCGCCGGTCTGTCTGGTCAGCGAGGTCTATGGCATGAGCCGCACCATGGAGCGCATCCTCAAATCGGCAGGCCAAAATGCCTCGTCCAGCAAGCCGATCCTCGAGGTCAACCCCAATCACGCGCTGATCAGGCGGCTCAATGAAGAGGCCGACGAAACCCGGTTCGGCGATCTGACTCAAGTCTTGTTCGATCAGGCCGTGTTGTCCGAAGGTGGCCAGCTGGAAAATCCTGCCGCCTTCGTCAACAAGCTCAATACCTTGCTGCAACAGGCACTGTCCTAAGGAGATCGGACAGATCGAGGCCACGGCCTGCCAAGAACGGGTTCCATTCCACGCCTGCTGGCAACCACCGACGGGAATGGCTTGACGGATTTATAGACACTCGATCAGCATAAACCTGAGGTTCCCGCGGCAAGAAGCAGGGAACCTCAGCGACTCAGCCGAACAAGCCGAACGCACTATCCAGGCCAAGCAGAAGCAGGGAACAGGGTATTGAAACCAGGAGCAACCCCAAGGCCAGAGCAAATCCCTGGCTTAACCCTAAAGGTTGACCATTGCGGTATCGCAACACCAGCCCGAACCACGCCGTCAACATCTGCGACAGGACGACGAGAATGACCACCGGTATTAAACGATCCACCAGACGAAACTCCTGTTTCACCACATCCGACAAAACCGTTATCATAAAAGGGGCATAAAGCAAGGCCGGCAGCGCCAGTACATTAGCCCGTCGCCACGGCAAGCTCTGGCCCTCCAGCTTGTCCACCATTCCCTTCAGACACACCGCCGCGACCACGTTGAGCAATAGGTAGATCGACAGCAGCGTGACGTACTCGCCGAGCCTGTGCCCCGCAGTCCCCACCACCAACTCGACGCTCCGCTGCAATAACGGATGTGCCTTGAACAACAGTGGATTCATGGGTTCCATTGCATCCCTCCTGCCAACGCGATCGGCAAAAGACAGACATCAAAGCCGGCTGACAACCCACTTATCGTATTCATAAGAAAGTCTGACTAATGTGTCGCCGAATTATTGCTAGCATTTATCCAACGCAGCGGCTTTTGAAGCTTGCTTCTTCGGCCGCTCTCCTCCATTTCCTACGCTCTCCTCCTATATTTTCGCGACCCTCCGTGGTCGCGTTTTTTTGTCCGCTGTTCAGCGGCATGGTAAAGTCTAGCGGAAAGCTCGGTTATTTCGCATGACAGCCGTCGACAGCCTGATCAAAGCCCGCTGGATCGTCCCGGTGGAACCCCACGGCGTGGTATTTGAACACTACGCGGTCGCGACTGTGGGCGGTCGCATCGTCGACCTGCTCCCCGCTGCCGAAGCGGACGCCCGCTATACCGCGGCGGAAACCATCGAGCTGCTCGAACACGCACTCATACCGGGCCTGGTCAATGCCCATACCCACGCGGCTATGACCCTGCTGCGGGGCGTGGCGGATGACCTGCCGCTGATGGAGTGGCTGCAGGCCCACATCTGGCCGTTGGAAGCCCGTTGGGTCGGCGAATCCTTCGTGCGGGATGGCACCGAGTTAGCCATTGCCGAGATGCTTCGGGGTGGAACGACCTGTTTCAACGACATGTACTTCTTCCCGGAAGTCACCGCCCAGACCGCGCTGCACGCAGGCATCCGCGCCGTGGTCGGCATGATCGTGGTGGATTTCCCCACCGCCTGGGCGGCTGACGCCGACCAGTACCTGACCAAGGGCCTGGCCTTGCGCGACGAGCTGCGACACCAAACCCTGGTGCGGACGGCCTTCGCGCCCCATGCGCCGTATTCGGTGTCGGACCCGCCGCTGGCCCGAGTCCGTACCCTCGCCCAGGAATTGGATCAATCCATCCACATGCATCTGCACGAGACCGAGACCGAGATTCAGCAGGGCCACGACAGCCACGGCATGCGCCCGCTGCAGCGGCTGCGTCAGCTGGACCTGCTGGGACCCAACTTGGTAGCCGTCCATATGACCCATCTGCTGGCGGAGGAGATCGAGGAACTGGCGAAAACCGGCGTGCATGTGGTGCACTGTCCGGAATCCAACCTCAAGCTGGCCAGCGGATTCTGTCCGGTGGCCGCGCTGTTGCAGGCCGGCGTCAATGTCGCCCTCGGCACCGATGGGGCCGCCAGCAACAACGACCTGGACCTGTTCGGCGAAATGCGCACCGCCGCACTGCTGGCCAAGGCCATCGCCCGCGATGCCGGGTCGTTGCCGGCCGCCACCGCCTTGCGCATGGCCACCCTCAACGGCGCCAAGGCGCTAGGACTCGACGACGAAATCGGTTCGCTGGCGGTGGGCAAGTCTGCCGACCTGGTGGCCGTCGACCTGGGAACGCTGGAGACCTTGCCGCTGTACGATCCAGTTTCCGACATCGTGTATGCCGCCGGCCGTCATCAGGTCAGCGATGTTTGGGTTGCCGGACGCAGGCTTCTGGCGCGGCGCGAGCTGATGACCCTGGATGCCGCGGAGATCCGCGCAAAAGCCCAAGGCTGGCGGCAGCGGCTTGCCGGCCCACCATCCCACCCCGGAGTTCACTGATCCATGACTAGTGAAAACGTACACCGTCACGAAATCGATAAGTTCGGCGCCCAGGCCCAACGCTGGTGGGACGTGGACGGCGAATTCAAGACTCTGCACGCGGTCAACCCGCTGCGCATGCAGTTCATCCGCTCCCAGGTCGAACTCGACAACAGGCGGATCGCCGACATCGGCTGTGGCGGCGGCATCCTCAGTGAGGCGTTGGCAGCGGCCGGAGGACAGGTGACCGCCATCGACCTGAGCGCCGAGTTGCTGGATGTGGCCGAACTCCACGGGCTCGAATCCGGAATCGCCGTGGAATACCGCAAGATCAGTGCCGAAGCCCTGGCGGCCGAGCATCCTGGCGAATATGACGTGGTAACCTGCATGGAAATGCTGGAGCACGTTCCCGACCCGCAGTCGGTGGTGCGGGCCTGCGCAACCCTGGCAAAACCCGGTGGCACGGTGTTCTTTTCGACCCTGAACCGCCATCCCAAAGCCTTTATGCTGGCCATCGTGGCAGCCGAACATCTGCTGCAAATGATCCCTAAGGGAACCCACGACTACCGCAGCTTCATCCGCCCCTCCGAGCTGTGCGGCTGGACCCGGCGACTGGGCCTCGACCTGCTGGCGATCGAGGGTGTCAGCTACCACCCCTTCACCGGCCAGTTCACCCTGGGACGCGATGTGGACGTAAATTATCTGGCGGCGTTTCGGCGAGCGGCGGACTAGCTCATGGGAGTGCGCTACCCCCTGCGCGGCATGTTGTTCGACCTGGACGGCACCTTGTTGGACACCGCCGGCGACCTCATCGCCGCCTGCAACACGGCGGCCGCCGAAGCAGGCCTGCAACCCGTCGCCAGCGTGGAATTGCGCCCCCGCATTTCCGGGGGGGCGGGGGCCATGCTTGGGCGCATCCTCGAATTGCAACCGCCGTCGGCAATCCGGTGCGAACAGGAGGTGTTGGTGGAGCGCATGCTGACGCTTTACGAGAGCAACATTGCCGTGCACACCCGTCTGTTTGCCGGCATGGATCAGGTTATCGCAACGCTGGAGGCCCGGGCCATTCCATGGGGCATCGTTACCAACAAGCTGGAGCGCTTCACCACCCCCCTGCTGCGGCAGCTCAACACGAACTTACGACCGATGTGCGTGATCAGCGGAGACACTTTGTCGGAGCGCAAACCCCACCCGTTGCCGATGCTAGAGGCCTGCCGCCAATTGGGTTGCGCACCCGAGCTATGCGTCTACCTCGGTGATGCCCGAGGCGACATCGAGGCCGGACGGCGCGCTGGGATGGCCACACTGGCCGCATCCTACGGCTACGTGGACCGCAAGGATCCGGTCGAGAGTTGGGGAGCCGATGCCGTGATCGGTCATCCGCTACAACTGCTCGACTGTCTCAACCGGCGGGGATGCTGATGTCCCGCGCAACCGCCACCCCGGACTTCCGTGGCCGCGTCATCCTCATCACCGGAGCGGCCGGCAGCCTCGGCAGCGTGGCGGCCAAGGCCTTGGCCAGCGCAGGCGCACAGTTGGTGCTGCTGGATAAGACGGTATCCGGCCTGGAACGGATCAATGACGCCATCGTTGCCGCCGGTGGCCCGCCCCCGGCGCTGTACCCACTGGATTTCTGCGCGGCGACGGAATCCGACTACCAAAACCTGGCAGAAGTGCTCGACCAACATTTCGGGGTACTCCACGGCCTGCTGCACAGCGCCGCCGACCTGGGGACTCCGGGCCCCTTGCATGATGTCGACGCGGCGATCTGGCAATCCCTGCTGCTGGTCAATCTGACGGCGCCCTTCCTGTTGACTCGCGCCTTGCTGCCCTTGCTGGCGCGCAGCCCCGCCGCCGCTTCGGTGGTCTTCACCAGCGCCTCCTCGGCGCGACGCGGCAACGCTTATTGGGGCGGCTACGGCGTCGCCAAGCAGGCGCTTGAGGGCTTGGTGAGGATGTGGTCGGCGGAACTGGAAAGTTCGGGCTGCGTTCATCTTCGACTGCTGGTGCCCGGCCCGGTCCGATCTGCGCTGCGGCGCCGTTCCCATCCAGCCGAGTCGATGGAGGAGCTAACCCCACCGGAAGCCTTGGCCCCCTATTACCTACAACTCTTTCAGCCGGATTGCCCTTACCCGACGGGCAGCGTTGTCGAGGCCTTCGGCAATCCTCCGCTAGCGACCCGAGAACGCCAACATGTACGGACGTGAAAGCATAGTGTTGCAGCGCGATGTAGCCGTCGTTCAGATTCCCGACGGCACTGCATCGACCCTCCCCAGGGGCCACGTGGTCACCTTGTTCCAATCGCTCGGCGGCAACTTCACCGTCACCACCGAACGTGGTCACATGGTGCGCATTGCCGGCGACGATGCCGATGCATTGGGCAAGGAACCGCCCTATCTTTCCAGTCTCGAAGCCGGCTCCGACCGCACCGCCATCGAGCGCAACGCCTGGCAAGTGATGAAAACGGTTTTTGACCCGGAAATTCCGGTGAACATCGTCGACTTGGGCCTGGTTTACGCGTGCTGGGTCATCCCTAATGACGAGGGGAACCACGATGTGGAAATCCACATGACCCTCACCGCGCCGGGCTGTGGCATGGGGCCGATCTTGCAGCAGGACGTCGAACAGTGCGTAAAAAATCTGCCAGGGGTGGGGCGGGTACGGGTCGAAGTGGTCTTCGACCCGCCGTGGTCACGGGACATGATGTCGGAAGTCGCCAAGCTGCAGCTGGGCCTGATGTAACCACCGATCGTAAAAAAGCCGGCGGGGTGGCCGCCCACCCCGCCGGCGCTCTCCCGCCTACTGGAAACTCAGCTCCAGCCTGTGGCACGTGTCGCAGCCGATCGGGGTGCCGGCCGGCACCTTGATCAGCAAGCTCTTTAAGCCCGCCTTCCGCAGCTTCTTCTGATCGGCCTTGGCCAGATCGCGGAAGTCGAACTCCCGATCCACCGGGGTCTTCGACAAGCGGGTGCCCTTGTGGTCGGCGCCATGACAGGCGGCACACTGGTCCTCCCCGTCCTTGCCCAGCATCCGCGCATAATTGTTGTGCCAGCCGCCCCACGTCGTGCC
>VEPB01000137.1 GCA_012026715.1 Methylococcaceae bacterium
AACCCGGAGTTCGCCAAACGGCGCAGCGGCGAATACGCCTATGAGAAGAAGCTGGCCGCCGCCGAGCCCGAACATGACGAATGCCTGCGGAACAAAGAGGCGGACGACCGCTACGCGGAGATCAAGAAGGACTATCCGCCGCGCCTCAATCCGCTGCTGGGGGAGGAGCGCCTCAGCCATGTGGGCAAGGTGCGGTCGCGGGAGATCGAGGAAGAGAAAAGCGAGGGCCGCTCGATGGCGGCCGTCGAGCCGCACCGCTCGGCCTGCCCGCCGGAGAAGCTGCATCTCCCACAGCGGCGTTTCACCGTGGAAGCGCGCCAGAGCCGGATTCTCTACAACGCGAATTTTGGAATGGAGGACCCCGACGGCATCGTCTTCGTGAAGACCAGGGAGGCCTTCCAGCCGCGTGGTGGCAGCGACTGGCAGGACGTTCCGGTGCAGCCGGATCCGACCCATCCCCTGGTGCTGCGGGCCGCCGCCGACGAGTGCGTCATCGTCAAGCTGGAGAACCGGTTGCCGGAAGGGCTGATGCCGGACGACCCGCGCAGCCCGTCGTGGCCCGGCACCTGGAGCTACAACGAGATGCCGCCCATCGTGGAGAACTTCAACTTCAACGAACTGGCATCGTCCAACCGGGTCAGCCTGCATCCGCAACTGGTGGAAATGGACGTCGGCTTTCATGACGGCAGCCGGGTCGGCTACAACACTGATTCGACGGTGCCGCCGGGCCGCAATTACCAGTACGAGTGGTATGCCGGCAAGTACAACCCCTATGACCGCGAACAGCCGGATCCGGTCCCCATCGAGTTCGGCGCGACCGCATTGCGGGATTTGGGAGATGCCATCAAGCACAGCTCCCACGGAGCCGTGGGCGCCCTGGTGATCGAGCCCAAGGACTCCCGCTGGACGGAAGACGCCGGTAACAGCGCGGCCGCCACGGTGACCGGGTCCGACGGCCACTCGTCCCGGGAATTCGTGGTGATTTACCAGGACGACCTGAGCCTGCGCCGGGCCGGCGCGCCGATGCCCAATCTGCGCAACGGCGAC
This sequence comes from Methylococcaceae bacterium, assembly GCA_012026715.1. GTDB lineage: Bacteria > Pseudomonadota > Gammaproteobacteria > Methylococcales > Methylococcaceae > VEPB01. The sequence continues at coordinate 1,048 of VEPB01000137.1, forward strand.
GATGCCGAGGATTCGGGGCAGAAGGCATTCAACTATCGAACCGAGCCGTTGTGGGCGCGTGTGGGCGCGAGCGATCCGGCGGTCTCGCCGGATATCCTGGCGGGCTACGACTTCAGCAACGTCTTCAGTTCCCTGCCCACCTGCGCCGACGGCAGCAAGCTGCTGCCGTGCGCGGACGGCTCGGTTCCTCAAAGCGGTCACGGCGATCCGGAGACTCCGGTGTTCACCGCGAAGGCGGGCGAGCCGGTGCGGTTCCGGGTGGTTCACGCCGGCGGCCACCCCCGCCAGCACGGCTTCACGGTGTTTGGCCATTCCTGGCCATCCTTCCCGTGGACCGACCACTCCAGCCGGATCGGCGACAACCCGGAACAAAGCACGCGGGTGGGATCGGCCAGCGGCATCGGACCCCTGCGTCACCTCAACATCGTGGCGCAGGCTGGCGGTTCGTTCGCGGTGCCGGGCGATTACCTGTTCCGAACCCAGGAAGGATTCCAGTTCCAGGGCGGCTTATGGGGCCTGCTGCGCGTGTGCCGGCCCGACGATGCCCCATGCTTGGAAACCCGCCATTGAGAACTTCAGTCAGCAGCAAGGAGAAATGCCATGAACACAATCACCCGCAGTTTCGCGCTCCTCGTGGTCGCAGCGGCTTCCCAGCAGAGCCAGGCCTTGACGCCCGTCACCCAGGGCACGCCGTTCCAGATCGTCGGCTACCTGCAAAGCTTTACCCTCGACAGCCCCGGCGACCCGCTGTCCGCGGCCAAGATGGTGGTCAACGGGGTCACCATCACGCTGCCGCGCAACACCATCATCGGCATGCCGGCCACCTATCTCACGCCATCCGACGTGTTCGACACGGCGCCGGCCGGCGTGACCCAAAAGAATCCGGCCGCGCCCGCCGGCCAATCCGGCTGCCCCAATCCCGGCGGGGCCAAGGGCAGCGGGCTGGCGCTAGATGACTGTCCGCCGCCACCCACCGGTTACGAGGTCGCGGTGGACGGCAACATCGTCGGCACCGCCTACATCGCCGGCAATGTCCACATCAGCCAGCAATCGTTGAACAACGGAGCCGGCTATATCAAGGCCATCGACACCGCCACCGGCATGCTATGCGTGGGACCGGACCCGGCGCCGGCGGCCGGCCTCGACCATCGCTGCACGGTTTCGCCCACCCAGCAACTGGCGCGGGTCCGGATCAACGATCCGGTCGGCCGCTACGGGCTGGCAACCCGCAACAACGCGGCGACGGCGGTGCTGGACAGCGATCCGCGCTTCACCTCGGACAGCGACAATCCCACCGTCCACGCCAAGACCGGCTATCCCCTATGCGTGCCGCGGTCGGCGTCCGATCCGGAGTGTCCCGCCAAGAACCGTCCCGGCGCTGCCGGCGGTCCCCAGTCCTTCTTCGTAATGGGCCCCACACCGCTGGGGCCGCCATCGCCCGGCCAGCCGGCGATCCCCAATTGTCCGGCCTGCGATCCCGCCAAGCAGGCTCCCCTGGTGGTCGGGGATTACATCAACTACCTGGGCACCTTCGCCAAGGACAAGAACGGCATGTCCTACATATCAGCCCACACCGTCGACGCCTGGCTGGGGATTTTCACCGAACCCAATAAGGCGCCCGCCTACGTCAGCCAGGAGGTGTCGCTGGTGGGTGTCGGCGATGCCTTCGACGCCATTCCCAACGTGGACCAGGAGGTCGCCCCGCGCGATTTCAAGGTGGAGGGCTTCACCACCGATCCCGGTCGCAACATCGAGGTGTCCGCGGTGCTGATCGATCCTGCCAGCGGTGCCGCCTGCGCGCCCAGCATCATCGGCGAGGTGCCGCCGGAGGCGGTGCCGTTCGGCCGGTTCCGCTTCATCATCAAGCGCGCCAAGATCGGCCGCCGACCGCCCGCCGGCATCAAGGGCACCGTGCCCACCTTCGTGGTGGTCGATCCGATGCGGGAGCTGGTGGTGAGCATCAAGAAGGCCGGCAGCGCGGTCAACGACCATCAGCTGGATATCGTCAACGACGTGGCCCAGGGCGACTTGAAAGGACCCGGCAAGGGGCTCAACGCCGGCGAGTACCATGCGCCCGTCGCCGAGTATATCTACGCCGAAAACACCTTCTTCGGCGATCCGCTCATTCCCCTCAACTTCCATCGCTTCCCGCATCTGGCGGAAGGCAGCGGGCCGCTGACCACGTTGGGACGTGCCGGTGGGCCGGTGGTGGGCCCCTTGGCGCCGTGGCCTGGCGGACCGGGCACCCCCAATTTCGGCCTGCCGGCGCCCACCCACCATTGCCCCTGAGACGGCCGATGGCCGCCGCCCCTTAACCGATCAAAGGAGAACCCGCCATGAGCAGCGTGCGCCCGTGCAGCCGCCACGACCTGGAAGCCAACGACAGCCTGAACTGGGAGGACAGCGGGGCCGCCTCCGGCTTCGTGCTCGACAGTCCCCTGCATCTCGCCACCCGGAACGGCATTCAATGCACCGTCACCTCACCCGAGGATCTGCTGCGGCAAACCCAGGGCATCGGCAACAAACCCTGGCGCGGCAACTTTTCCCCGGGCGACGAACTGGTTTACACCAACCGGTGGCATCGCCCCCTGATCATCACGTTCGCGAAGCCGGTGCGCGGTGTCGGCGTGCAGATCCAGGACGCCGCGCCGGGTCCCTTTACCGGGGTGCTGCGGCTGTTCGGCGTGGCCGGCTGTCTCGCCACGGTCACGGTCGAAGGCCAGTCCGACAACCATAACGATGGTTCGGCGGTGTTCATCGGCGCCGTGGGCGAGGTGGCCGATATCGTCAAGGCGGATTTTCACACCCTGGCCCATGATCCCGGAGAAGCCCATGACTTTGCCATCAATCGCGTCCTACTGCGGACCTAACTGGCCTCGGCGCGCGCGGGTTGGCGCGGTGGCCGCTGCCGGTTTCGGGCGTGGTGCGTTGCTCGCCCTTATGCTGTTGCCCCTGGGCTTGCCGGCGGCGCCGGAGCGATCCGTCACGGCCCAGACTCAGCGGGACGGAGTCGCGCTGGAACTGCAGGTTCGGGGCAGGGCCGGCGCCGATCAAGATGGGGAAGCGGGCGCCGGCGAGGCGACGGCGCGGTTGGCGCTGCGGACGGCGCAGGGTCAGCCCCTGAGCGGACTCCAGCTGCGGGCCTGGATGAGCCGGAGCCGCGGGACGGGAGGCCTGGGCCAGGAAGACTGCGGCCGCCTGACCAAGGGTTTGCTGAGCGGCGCCCTGAGCCGGCGCGCCGAAGTTGACCTTAACAGCTTCCGGCTGGCGGTGCTCAACGAGGACGACAGCCTGGCCATCCTGGACCCCCGCGTATCCTTCAAGGCAAGCCAGATGGAGGCGTTGGTGCAGTTGCCGGGCCGCGCTGCCGATTGGCTGGCGGACGATACGGAGATCGTGTTGACCCTGCCGGAACGGTCGGAAGTGGCGATCGTCGACCGCAGCCGGGGCAATGCCGTGCGAACCCTGGCGTTGGGACCGGGGCGGCCGACGCGCATCGCAGCCGATCCTGTGGGACGGCGGGTCTGGATCGGGTTGGACGAGGCTGCCGAAGTGGTCGTTTGGGAACGCGGCCGGATCGACACCCGCCGCCGGATCGGCACCGGTCCGGGCCGCCACCAGTTGGTTTTCACTCCCGATGGCCGCTATCTCGCAGTGACCAACAGCGTGGGCGGCAGCGTCAGCCTGATCGACGGGCGTTCCCTCGCCAAACGGGCGGATGTGGCGACCGGGCCCGATACCTTGCCCCTGGCCTACAGCGAGGCCAGTGGCCGCTTTTACGCGGCGACCGCTTCCGGCAGCGTCGCCGTGATCGATCCGGAATCCGCCGAGGTTTCCGCCAGCGTGGCGCTGGAACCCGGTATCGACGCCCTCGCTTTCGCGCCCGGCGGGCGTTACGGCTTTGCCTTGCAGGGCGAGCGGCGCCAGGTCACGGTGTTCGACAGCGCCGGCAATCGCCCGCTCAAGCGCGTGCCGTTGGAGGGCCAGCCCGACCAGATCGTGTTTAGCCGGGAGTTTGCTTACATCCATCTGGCCGGTTCGGAAAAGGTCGCGCTGCTGAGCCTCGATCAGTTGGAGCACGGCCAGTCGGTGGCGACGGTGTTTAGCGCCGGGCAGCGGCCGGCGCCGGCCGATGCTCCCGGCGCGGGACCTCTGGTGCAGGCACCCGACGGCGATGCCCTGTTCGCCGCCAATGGGGGTGACGGGACCATCTACTACTACCTGGAAGGGATGATGGCGCCGGCGGGTACCCTCGCCACTTACGGCCGCCGGCCGCGGGGCTTGCGATTGCTGGACCGGAGCCTGCACGAGATCGAGCCGGGCGTTTACGCCGCTTCGTTCCAGGTGCCGGTGGATGGCGATTACGACGTGCCGGTGTTGGCCGAGTCGCCGCGGGTCAACGCTTGCCTGCGGGTGCATCTGGACGGGCCGAAGCCCGCGGTGAAGACCGCCGGTTTGCAGGTGACGCCGCTGTTCGGCGCCGCCCCGCTAACGGTGGGGGAGCCGGTCCCGCTGCGGTTCCGCATCACCGAGGCGGCAGGGGGCAAGCCGGTTTCCGACATCGCCGACTGCCAGGTACTGGCCTTCGCGGCGCCGGGCAGTTGGCAATGGCGGGGAAGGGCGGAGGCGCTGGGTGGCGGCATTTATGAGGTGCGCCCCCGATTCCGGCAGCCGGGGCGCTATGGCCTCACGCTGCGCATTCCCTCCCGTCGCCTCGATTACACCGATTTGCCGCGCAGCAGCGTGGTCGTGGAAGTTCCGGTACGGGCCGCCGCGCGTTAGAGGGGCGGTTGCGCCGTGGCAGATCGTTTTCGGCCAGGTGGGCGGTGGTGGCGACTCGGAAGCTGTGGCTTCGCCGCCGCAATGTTGCTGTTGGCCGCGTCGGTCGAGGCGGGCCGCGATGGTTTGGAAAGCGCCGGTCGCCGCATTTATCGCAACGGTGTAAACGGTGAAGGCCGCGCGGTGACCGCCGATCTGGTCATGACCGGAACCCGGCTGAGCGGGGTTGGTGTGGCTTGTCGCAACTGCCATGGAGACGGCGGCGAGGGCAGCGCCGAATCCGGCCTGACGGCGCCGGCCCTGACCTGGGCACGGCTGGCCCAGCCCCGGCCGGCCCCGATTCCCGCTCGGCCCGCCTACGGGGATGCCGAATTGCGGCGGGCCCTGGCCGAGGGAAAGGACCCCGCTGGCCGTCTGCTGCATCCGGCGATGCCGCGCTACCGTCTCGACCGCCGCGATGCCGACGGCCTGCTCGCCTACCTCCGAATCCTGGGCACCGAGCGCGATACCGACCCCGGTGTCGACCCGGATGTCATCAGGGTCGGAACCGCGTTGCCCCTGACCGGAGAGCGCGCTGCAACCGGCCGGCTGGTGCAGGACACCCTGCCGGCCTGTGTCGCCCGGGTCAACGGCGACGGCGGCGTCTTCGGGCGGCGGTTGGAATTGCGCGTGTTCGATTCGGCGTCTGGCCGGGCTGGACAGGTTCAGCCGGAGGTATTCGCGTGGTTGGCGCGTTTCGAATCGGACGCGGCACCTGCCGCCATCCCGGAGCCGGAAGCCGGCCGCATTCCCTCCATTGGTCCCTTGGCGGATATGACGATGGCGCCGGAACAGAGCGGTGCCTCGACGTTTGCCCTGCTCCCGACACTTGCCGATCAGGCCGCGGCACTGGTGCGATTTGCCGCCGCCGAGAACGCGGCCCGGACCGGGTCGTTGCGGCTGGGGTTGATCCGGACCCCGGATCGGCAAGGCGAAGTCCTAGCCGCTGCAGTGCTGGAGCAGGTTCGCCGGTTGGAGTTGCCGGACCCTGTCGTAGCCACGGCGGAAACCGCTCTGGCGCCGGCGCTGTCTTCGCCGGACTTCAAAGCGGTAAATGCAATGGTGGTGCTGGGCGGGGCGCGGGAGTGGTCCGCCGTCAGTGCGGCCTGGCCCGATTCCGGCCCCCTGCTGCTGGGGCTGTTGACCACTTCGGGGCGCGCGGTTCTTGCCTTGCCCCCGCCGATAGCGGCCCGGGTGCGGCTTGCCGTTCCCTTCGCGGTGGACGATGCGGCAGGCATCGATGCGCTGTCTGCCGAGCTGAGGGCGGAGGGCATGGCGCTGTCCAATCCCGGTTTGCAAGCGGCCGCCTGCGGGGCGGTCCAGGTTTTTGCCGAGGCGGCTCGCCGCAGCGGGCGCCGGCTTACCCGCGCCCGGCTGGTGGATGCACTGGAGAGCCTGCAGGATTTTCACAGCCCGCTGTTGCCCGCCATCGGGTTTGCCAAGGGCGGCCGCAACGGTTCGGCGGGCGCTTATGTGGTGGCTGTCGGGCAAGGTGGATTCCAGGCCCGCAGCGGCTGGGTCGAATCCCCACGTTGAGGTGCGCGCAGGGCGCCTGGTGGATGGGACCGGGCGAATGCAGTCGCGTCGCTGAGCCCTGCAGGAGGGGGATGGATCACCCCCGCCGGTACTTCAGGCCTCGCCAAAACTGTGGCATGCTGGCGTCGCCGCCCGCGATGCTCCATGACGACGATATCCCCAGAATCCGAATCCTACCTTGACCGCCGTTTCGGCGGGATTACGCGGCTTTACGGCGTCGAAGGCCTGCGGCGCTTGCGCGAGGCCCATGTGTGCGTGGTGGGGGTCGGCGGGGTCGGGTCGTGGGCGGCCGAGGCGCTGGCGCGCAGCGCCGTGGGCACGCTGACCCTGATCGACCTGGACAACGTGGCGGTGTCCAACGTCAACCGCCAGATTCATGCCCTCGACGGCGCCTACGGCACGGCCAAGGTGCGCGCCATGGCCGAGCGTATCGCCGCCATCAACCCGGCCTGTCGGGTGATCCAGGTGGAAGATTTCGTCACGGTGGACAACGTGGCGGAGCTGATCACCCGCGACTTCCACTGGGTGCTGGATTGCATGGACGCCTTCCGCATCAAGGCGGCGCTGGCGGCCCATTGCCGCCGCACCAAGATCAAGCTGGTCACCGTGGGGGCGGCCGGCGGCATGACCGATCCCACCCGCATCAAGGTGCTGGATCTGAGCCGCACCGCCCAGGACCCGCTGTTGGCGCGGACCCGCAAGCAGCTGCGCGACCGCCACGGCTTTCCCGCCAACCCGCAGCGGCGGTTCTCCATTCCCGCGGTGTTTTCCGACGAACATGCCCTCTATCCCACCGCCGACGGCGGCGTCTGCCAGCAGCGCGATCCCGGCGCCGCCGCGTCCGGGCTCAATTGCGCCGGTGGCATCGGTTCGGTCATGACGGTGACGGCCAGCTTCGGGCTGGTGGCTGTCTCGTTGGTGCTGAACCGGCTGGCGGGCAGGCTGCCCAAGGGCTATGCCGGCGCGGTCCCGGCCCGCGCGGCCCTTTAGGTTGGTGCAACGTGGATCCTTGTGCCATGACATCGCTGTTCGATTGCGCCGAAGCCGTGCTGCTGTCGGATGCGATCGACCGCAAGGTCGAGCTGACCTTGCAGGCTGCCGATGACTGGCGCAACCATCGCCTCGATCTGAACCGGTCCAGCGATCCGCTGCCCATCGAGGCCCTGCGGTTGCCGCCGCGCCCCGAGCAGGTGGAGCCGCGCATGCTGCGCAAGCGCAAGCTCGCCAGCGCGGAGGGCCGGTTGGCGCTGCTGCACGCCGTCGCCCACATCGAATTCAGCGCCATCCAGCTGGCGTGGGACCATCTCTACCGGTTCAGCGGCATGCCGCAAGCCTATTACGCCGACTGGCTGGGGGTGGCGGAGGACGAGGCCCGGCATTTCCTCATGATCCGCGAGCGGCTGCGGTCACTGGGGGCGGACTACGGCGACCTGCCGGCCCATGGCGGGCTGTGGGGGCTGGCCAGGGAAACCGCCGCCGACGTGCTGGCGCGCATGGCCTTGTTGCCGCGTTTCATGGAGGCGCGCGGACTGGATGTGACGCCGGGCATCATGCAGCGGCTGGAAGCCGCCGGCGATGCGGAGAGCGTCGCCTGCCTGCAGCTGATCCTGGACGAGGAAGTGGGCCACGTGGCCCTCGGCAGCCGCTGGTTCGGCTGGGAATGCCAACGCCGCGGGCTGGTGCCGGAGACGGCTTACGTCGAACTGGTGGAGCGCCACCTCCGCGGCCAGATCCGCGGTCCCTTCAACGACGACCTGCGGCGCCGGGCCGGCTTCAGCGACGACGAGTTGGCCAGGTTGCGGCGGATGGCGCAGCCTGAACGCTAACATGCGCGACATCGGTCCTCATGGGTCGGACGCCCGAGGCGTTGCCCGGTCGAAGGCCTGAGCTTAGGAACAGGGCGGAGTAGCTTCCCTGAATCCTTTGTTCCGCTGGCTATCCGGGGAAGAAGGTTTTTACTACGATGGCGATAATGCCGCCGACGATGACCCCCAGCATCCATTTCATGGCTTTCATTTCGCCATGGATGGATTCCAGCTTGGTATCCATGCGCAACTCCGATTCCCGCACTTCTTGCCGAACTGCCTCGACGTCACGGCGGGTCGCCAGTTCTTGTCCTACCTCAACATCCCGAAGGGCATCGGAAATCCCTTCCGCCTGACGTTCGTCAAAACCGGCTTCGCGCAGTTTGCGGATAAATTTATGAGTGTCGAATGTAACCGATGCCATAGCTTCACCTGTATCGCAAGTCTATCATGCGCGCGATAGAGTCGGTGCCAGGGGAGTTCCGCGCCACCTAGCTTCGGCGATCTCGATTTGGCAGGCGGCGGTTCGGATTTTCCGCGGTGTAGAAGGCCTCTTTGCAAACGCTCATTAGCGTTCGATCGCGCTATGGATTCATGAAATACAAAGACTATTACAAAATCCTCGGCGTCGCGCGCGGAGCGCCTGCCGATGACATCAAGAAGGCCTACCGGCGGCTCGCCCGCAAGTACCACCCGGACGTGTCCAAGGAAAAGGATGCCGAGGAGAAGTTCAAGGCGGTGGCGGAGGCCTACGAAACCCTGAGCGACGCGGAGAAGCGGGCGGCCTATGACCAGTTGGGCAGCTACCAGCCGGGTCAGCATTTCAAGCCACCGCCGGGTTGGGAACAACGCTTCGGCGGTGGCTTCGCGTTCGACGAGATCGATCTTTCCGACCTGTTTTCCTCCTTCACGGGACGCGCCGGTTCCAACCGCCGGGGCAGCGCCGTGCCGGTGCCGGGACAGGATTTCGAGGTGACCGCCCAGATCACCCTGGAGCAGGCTTACGCCGGCACCGAGCTGACGCTGAGCGCGAGGGGACCGGAGTTCACCGCCGAAGGCTTCGTTCAGCCGCGGGCGCCGAAAACCATCAAGGCCCGCATTCCGAAAGGAGCCACCGACGGCCAGCGCCTGCGGCTGCCCGGCAAGGGCGGCAAGGGCCTGAACGGCGGCGGCGACGGCAATCTCTACGTGACCATCAGCCTGCTGCCCCACCGGTTGTTCCGGGCCAGCGGCCACGACCTCTCTATCGATCTGCCGTTGGCCCCGTGGGAAGCGGTGCTGGGCACTTCGCTGGAAGTGCCGACCCTGAGCGGCGCGGTGCGGCTCAAGGTGCCGGCCGGTACCCGCGCCGGCCAGCAGCTGCGCATCGCCGACCGTGGCTTGCCCAAGCCGCGCGGCGGCGCGGGCGATCTGTTGGCGATCGTGCAGATCGCGGTGCCGACCGCCGTCGGCGAAAAGGAAAAGGCGCTTTACCAGGCGCTCGCCGAGCAATCGCAGTTCAACCCGCGGGGCCATTTCTGACGGGGCGCGGGTGGGCGCTACCGGTTTCGCCGAATCGTGTTTCCCATGGCAGCTCGAATCGATGGGCCGGAGGGGCCGGCGGCTGTGAAGGAGGTCGCGTCGCGGCAAGCGGTCTGGGTATCATGGCAGGGTCGGGATTGCCAATGCCCGGGAGCTTATCGGCATGACGGAACCTCTGCGCGGCCTGTGGTGCGCGACGCTGACCCCGCTGAATCGCGCCGGCGGCATTGATTTCGCCCGCTTCGCCGGCCACGCCCGGAATTTGCTCGCCCGCGGCGTCGATGGCATCGTGCCCTTCGGAACCTCGGGCGAAGGCCCGTCGTTTTCCGTCGCCGAGCGGAACGCGGCGCTCGATAGCCTATTGGCTGCCGGTGTTGCCCCGGAACGCATGGCGCCCGCCATCGGTTGCACCGCCCTGAGCGATACGGTGGCGCTGGCCGGCCACGCGCTGCGGAGCGGTTGTCCGCGCTGCCTGGTGGTGCCGCCGTTGTTCTGGAAAGACGTGTCGGAGGAGGCGGTGTTCCGCTATTACGCGGCCCTCATCGAGGCGGTGGCCGACGACCGGTTGCGGATTTATCTCTATCACATTCCGCAGGTCTCCGCCGTTCCGATCAGCGTGGAAACCGTCGCCAGGCTCGCCGAAGCCTTTCCGGGTGTCATCGCCGGGGTCAAGGACAGCGCGGCCGAGTTCGCGCATACCGCCGCTCTGGTCAAGCGATTGCCGCGGCTGGCAATTCTGACCGGGTTCGAGCCCCATCTGCCGGAGCTGATGCAGATCGGCTGTGCCGGTACCATTTGCGGACTCGCCAACCTCTGGCCGGAACGGATCGCCGAGCTGATGCGGCCGGACGCTTCTCCGGAAGAGGTCTCGCAGGTCAGGGCCGCTCTGAGCATCCTTCACCGCCAGGGTTTCGTGCCGTCCCTGAAAGCGGTGCTGGCCCGCCGCTCCGGCAATCCGGACTGGTGCCGGGTACGCCCGCCGTTAATGGCGGTGGCCGATGAGGGCCGGGAAGAACTGTTGTCGAGCCTGGCCAGGGCGGGGTTTTAGCTCATCGAGAGCGATTGCCGGCGAATCGGTACTACCGGCCGCTCATGGCCGCTAAGGCATTTGCCTCAGGGGGGTAGTGATATCACCGATTCTGTTGGGAGATAGCTTGAGGGTTGTGCTGCAAGGCGCTGATTTCGTGGATGTGTCCGGGTGGCATGATGCCTGCTACTTGAGAGGGTCACGGAGCCTACCATGACGATCGCCAGGGAGGGCGTGGCAAGGAGCCAACCGGCCCGGTGCATGCACCGGGCTTCTTTTTAGGCGGCGATAACCCCTGAGGTTGTTGCATCGAAGCCTTGCCAGGCGTCCACGACGGGCCGGCGTTGTTTCGATCGACTCGCCGGCCGGCGGCCGCGCGGCGCCCCATGCGTTCGATACGGTGCCTTCGCAAATTGCCATGACCAACTATCTTCAGCGCGGATACATCGCGATCCAGGCCAAGAACACCGCGGAAGCGGCCGAGTGGTTTCAGAAGGCCGTGGAGGCCGATCCCAAGGATGCCCAGGCCAAGGCTTGCCTTGGCCAGTCCTTGTGCTGGCTGGGGCGGCGCGCCGAGGGGCTGCAGATTCTGCGGCAATCCGGCCAACTGCTGGCCAAGAAGGCGCGCAAGACCAAGGACATCGGCCAACTCCTGGGTCTCACCGAGCAGCTGCAGCACTGGAATGACTACCAGGGCGCCCTGGAGCTGGGGCGGCAGGCGGTGGACATCAACCGCGCCGAAGTGCGCGGCTTCCAACTGCTGACCTTGACCCATTGGCGGCTCAACCAGGCCAAACAGGCGCTGGAAACGGCCCGCCAGGCGGTCAGGCTGGCGCCCCAGAGCGCCACGCTGCAAATACTCCTGGCTACGCTCGAAGCCCAGGAGAAACTGACGGACTCTGCCCGCAAGCGGTTTGAAAAGGTCTTGCTGGGCCCGCTCAGCCCCGAGGAAAAATTCCGCGCCCACAAGGAACTAGGCCGGCTTCTGGATAAGGTCGGCGACTACGGCCCGGCCTTCCGGCATTTGGACGCGGCCGGCGAGATTTCCGCCCTGCTGCCGCAAGTGAAGGCCCAGAACCAGGCTCAGGTGCCGGCCATGCTGCGTGCCCACCGGGCCGGGTTCGACCGCGAACTGATGGGCCGCTGGGCCTCGCTGGAGTTCCCGGCAGACCAGCCGGCGCCCATCTTCCTGCTGGGCTTCATGCGCTCCGGCACCACCCTGACCCAGGAAGTGCTGGATGCCCACAGCCAAATCTTCGTGGCCGACGAGACCGACTTCATCTACCAGCTTTACCAGGAGCTGAACCGGCTGGTGCCGGGCAACGCCACCACGCCGGAAAGGCTCCGCAGTCTGGGCGAGGCGGAAATCCGGCAGCTGCGGGCCTTTTATTGGGGGCAGGTACGGGCGCGCTACGGCGACGACCTGGGCGGCCGCCGTCTGGTGGACAAGACCACCATGAACACCATCGACCTGGGGCTGATCAACGTCGTCTTCCCCGATGCCCGCATCCTGTTCGTGATGCGCGATCCGCGCGACGTCTGCCTCAGTTGCTTCTCCCAGGTGATGATCCCGACGCCTTCCACCGTGCATCTGCTCACCTGGGAAGGCACCGCGCGGTTCTATGCCCAGGTCATGGAATGGTGGGGCTACGTCAAGGGCGAGATGGTCACACCCTACATCGAATTCCGCTACGAAGATGCGGTCACGGAATTCGAGGCCACGTTCCGGCGGGTATTTGAGTTTCTGGGGCTCGACTGGGACGGCTCGGTGGCCGACTTCCACCGCCGCGCCGCCGGCAAATACATCAACAGCCCCAGCTTCAGCCAGGTGGCCCAGCCGCTGTATTCCTCCTCGATATCGCGCTGGAAGCACTACGCGGCGGAGTTCGAGCCGATAGAGCCGGCGCTGGCGCCCTTCGTCGCCGAGTTCGGCTACTGATCGACGCCGTCAAAGCGGCGCAACGCCGTTCCAAAAGACAAAGGGGGCAAGGCTTGCGCCTTGCCCCCTTTGCGGGGATCGCCTAAGGCAAAAGTTTCGCTTTAAGCCGTGGCGGCCTTGCGGCGAGCGCGTCCCACCAGGCCCATCAGAGCGGAGCCGAGCAGCCACACGGCGCCGGGAACCGGCACCACGGTGCTGGTGTTGTCACGCACGACCAGGGCGACGCCGTTCGGGATGGGCATATAGATCCAGGGATCCGGGCTGAGATCCAACACTCCCCGATCGGACAAATGCTGGATCCCTGAAGCGAAGTTCGTCGACCAGACCGTGGCTTGAGGCTGGTTATTGTCGTTCACGCTGCTGAAGGTCCCCGTGAAATACTCGGCCTGCTCGAAATTGGTGAACGGATTCAGGTTAATGGGCGGATTGGTTTGGGAAACGCCGTAGGTTCCCGGGTCGCGCAGCACGCCTGTGGTGGTGAACATCGCCTGCATGCCGAACACGTCGTAATACAGGTGGGTCAGCTCGCTGGGCGAGTTGCTGAAGTTGTGGGAGACGTCATAGGTGCCGTTGAAAGCTGAGTCGCCCATTTGGCCGAGTTGGAAGGAACTGCCATTGAGCGGTTTCGCTTCCGGTAGCCGCCAGTCGTTGTGGCCGGACCAGTTGGTGCTGTTCAGCCAGTTGACGAAGGCGATCGCGCCGTAGATGGTCATGTGCCCATCGGCGACGTGGCTGCCTGCCCCGAGATCCCACTCGGCATCGCTCAAGCTTACGTTTCCGGCAAGCGGATCGTTGTAAGAAGGCGTCCTTGCAAGAACGTCGGTAATGAACTGGTCCTTTGCAGCATTGCTTGCCAACCCGTTGTATATGGAGGCAAACAGATTGGCGTCCTTGGCCCACATCAGATTGGTGCCGGTGTCGGTGACGGTCGTGCCGTTGTCCGTCAGCGCAGCATGGCCCGCGGACGCGGCAAAGACGCCGGCCAAAGCCAGGGCGGCCGTAAGACTGGATTTCAGTGGATGAGACATTAGGTACTCCTCAAAAGGGTCGTTTGATCGCCGCCGGCCGCTTGTCGCCGCGTGCCTACGGCTCCATGGTTTCCATCCCTGGCTTGTTGCTCTAGCGGGATTCCTGTCCCTTGGCGACCGAATCCGGGCTATCCGGATCCGGCAACGGCATCCATGCCCGCCCGCCTTGCCAGATCAGTGGCTCGACCGGGTCCAACCTCCGTGTTCGGGTGCGTCCGCGACCGATTGCCCCGGCGCGGACATTGGGCGATAACCGGGCTTCGACAGCCCGGCGATGGCCATAAACTCAAGCGGAACGGCTGCCTTCAGCGCCAGAAGGCGAGCAGCCGGCGTGGCGCCCCGGTCTCTTCCCGCCGGTTCCGGGAAACACCGACGCGAATTGGCGGCGGCTCTTGGCCTGACGCAGACCGATTCACGCCGGCAAAACGCATGGTATTAAAAGCAAGACTGGTGCCAGTGGCATAATCCTTTCGGTTTCATTGGCTTGGCTCTTAAATCCGGACTTCGGCCCTGCGTGATTTGCCGCGCCCTGCGGGCTTTGCCTCAGCCGTCTGATGGAGTCGGGGGCCGCGATGCGGGGCAAAAATCCCCGGCTTTAGTCATTTCCCTGATGATTGGACGGGCCAGGAAACCGGATCTTCAGGCCTGATTCCGGAGCCGGGAAACGCTCCTGCCCGTCACTCCAACCAGCCTCGCCCCCATGCTCCGCTCTCCCCGCGGTGAGAGCCCTCACCCCTTGGCAATGCCGTTACCAAGCGTAGGGTTAGTTCTACTTTGTCGGATTGCTCTTACCCGCAGCGTCGTGACCGATCTGGTTTTGAATCGCTGCGCGATGACCGAAATTAATGTGGGTTCTCGGACCCACGGCCGAGATACTTTTCTTTGTGTGGCCAAAGAAAAGTATCCAAAAGAAAGGCCACCCCCAGCCGCGAGAGCCCTTGCGCTCCTCGCTTTCAGCAGGGGTTGGCAGAA
>VEPB01000556.1 GCA_012026715.1 Methylococcaceae bacterium
CACCGGGTCGCCGCGATGGTCCTCGGGTAGCAGGTTCCGGGCGATGGTGACCTTGCCACCGCCGATGTGGGTGTGCATGTCGATGGCCCCGGCCATCACCACCTTGCCGCGCAGGTCGTATTCCGCGTCGGGCTTGGCGTCACCGGGTGCGGCGATGATGCGGCCGTCGCGGATCCAGAGGTCGCGCACCTCGCCGTCGATGCCATGGGCGGGATCGTAGACGCGACCTCCGGTCAGTTTGGTCACCATGTGGGTTCTCCAGATTCTCTCGTAGCCTGACTTTCGGCGGAATACATGGACGCAGCTTTCATTACCAGAATTTCCACCATCGTTTGGGATTGGGGTTTTCCTTGAGCGCGACGCTAGTGATCGGCGTTCCCGGCGGAATGTCCTTAATTTGGCGGCCAATCTGCCCGGCGATCGAAAAGTGAACAGCGATGCTAGTAACCTCGACGTTTTCGAGTGCGTACTGCCCACCGAGTACCGGGGGTATTTTGAAGCTGTAGATTTGACCCGGTTTCAAGAGCAGCCCATTCAATTTTAAGTCACCAACTATCTGAACATTGAAATACTCGCCAACAAAGTTGCGGTCAGACAGAAAGCTCTCGAATTCGTCAACGGACTCGGCAATGTAACTGATCTGGTGTGAGTCGACGTGGAGCATGTGAACGCTCCCATTTCCAGCGTCTTGCAGGAAGGCATCACCGAATGCCGTAAGCAAGATGGGGCGCTTGGCTTTACCGATAAGCCATTCCCAGTCTTCCAAAAGGGTGGCTGGATTTAGATGTTCAAAATTGACGGTAAAGTCATCTAAGGTCATGGGCATCGCGCATCTGACCGTCAGCCATGGGCCTTCACCACCGGCCCCACCACGCCTTCGATGTTCGAGATCAGCGCCTTGCGATATTCCGAGACGTAATAGTCGACGGCCTGCTCGCGGTTTTCGTCGTTGCCGCCATGGGTCAGGAAGTTGAAGGCGTTGTAGCGGCCCGCGGCAAATAAAATCGCGGCACTCACTTCGCCGTCCTTGCCATCTTCCGCCAGGCGATTGGCCAGAACGATGAATTCGTCGACCAGCTGCAGGAATTCCGGGGGGTAGGCCATCAGCCGATGCTCGCTGTATCTCTGCCAGCGCCGACGCCAGGTTGGGCGGACCGGAGTACGGCATTGGACGCGGCGTGGGTGTAGCCGCAGCCGTACCCCAACAGCGTGGAACAGAAGCCGGAGCATAGGGTGGAGCGACTAAACCGGCGCAGATTCATAGTTCATTTGACCCGTGCATGGGGAATGTTGGGGCTGGCGGGATCCACGGTGAGCTCCCGGCGGGCGGGGTTGATCACCAGGTCCATGTCTTCCATGGGGACCGCGCCGAGCAGGACCTCGTCGCCCAAAACCAGTGCCCCCACGTAGCAGAAACGCTTGCCGAACGCCACCTTGACGGGGCCGACGTAAGGTACTTTCAGACTCCGTCCATCGGCCACCGAAACCTCGCGGGTCGATTCCGCCTCCAAGTCCAACTGGTTTGCGATGTGTTCGGGGATGCATAGCATCAACGCGCCGCTGTCAGCCAGTGCACGCGCCGTGATCGGAACCAGCCCGGGTTGGCGCGGATTGCTCAGCTCGATGTCGGCGAATACGTGGCCCAAGGGTGTCCGCTCCCGAATCAGCCCAAGGCTTGCTCTATGGCCTGCAGCACCGATGCCGCGCTGGGCAGGCCGGAATCCCGGAGCTTCCGCAACGGCAGGCTCACCACGTTGTCGCAGCGGTACATGTGGCCGGCGTGATCGATGCCGGGCGCGCCCACGGGGATGTAGACCTCCGGTTCCCGCTCGAACTGCATGCCGGCGCGGCCGATGACGACGGTTGGAACCTGGGTGGCCGGCGGCGTCTGCCGGGCATTGATACTGGCCACCCACAGCAGCAGGTCGGCTTCGCCGGACGCCAGCAGCTTGGCAGCGGAATAGTGGTAGGGGTCGTAATCCGGATAGCCACGGGCGTAGCTGAATCGGGTCGGATAGCCGGACTGCCAGGCAAACACCTGGCTGGCGGTCCGGTCGCCGTCCTGACCACCGAGGGGTAAGGCGGAGCTGCGGGTCGTTCCGGACTTGTTCAGGGCGACGACCCAGCGGCACAGTTGCTGGACGGTGAGTTCCGCGTGGGCGAAGGCCAGATGGCCGGCGGCCCAGGTCACCACGCTATATTTGGCAGCC
>VEPB01000304.1 GCA_012026715.1 Methylococcaceae bacterium
CCGGTCAACACCGACTTTGATCTCTACAGCCTGGGCAAGGACGGTGCGACGGCGAAACCATTCACGGCCAAGCAGAGCCACGATGACGTCGTGCGCGCCCGCAACGGAGCCTTCTTCGGCTTGGCGTCAGAGTTCTAGGGTCGGCACATGGGTGCCGGCCATTTCCGCAGCAAGGTCGCCCGCCGCATTTTTGTTTCTTTTGTCCTGGCGGCCCTGATACCCGCCGGGGTGCTTTCCAGCCTGTTGTACGTTCAAGTTCGCGAGCAGCTTCGGGAACAAACCGTCGACCACCTGCATCAGGAGGTGAAAGGTTACGGCATCGATATCCTGGAGCGTCTCGCCACCATGGTTCAGACCTTGCGGTCCCTGGCGGTGCTGGTCAACGGCAAGGGCGCAAACCTTCCGGCCTTCGATTCTCCCTGGGTTCGCGAACAATTCGCCGCGGTGTTGTGGCTGAAATCCGGTCGGTCGGGATTGCCTCTTCTCAACGATATTCCGGATTTTCCGGATTTCAGTGAAGCAGAGTTGGCCGGTCGCCTCGGCGGCAAGCCGGGAATCTGGCTGCGCCACCGGCAAGACGGCCGCTGCGAGGTCTTCATGCTGTTGCCGGTGTCCGAGGGGCGGCCGGAACTGGGGGTGTTGGCGGCCCAACTGAATCCGGCGACGCTCTGGAATACCGATACCGTCGAACCGGACGCGATCTGGATTTTCGCCGACGGCGGCGAACTGGTTTTCGCGTCGGAGCAGGCTCCCGTGCCGCGGAGGCGCCAGCTCAACGCGCTGTTGGGCCGGCAGTCCGGCTATGTCGCCTGGCGCGAGGGAAAGCAGGCGCTGGCGGCGGCTTCCTGGCCCCTGTTCCTGGAATCGCGGTTCGCCGCGGACGGCTGGACCATCGTCCTCATCCGAGCCGAGCCGGGCAGGGTGCTGGTCAACGACCGCCTCGCGTTCGTCTATGCGCCGGTCGCGGCGTTGCTGTTGCTAGGGGTCGCCTATGTCAGCAGCAGGCTGATTCGGCGGCAGCTGAATCCCATCGCACAGTTGACGGCAGCGACCGCGCGGGTGGCGGAGGGAGATTTCGATCAGCGCGTGCAGATCGCGACGGACGACGAATTTCAGCGGTTGGCGGAATCCTTCAATCACATGGCGGGCCGGATTCGGGATCAGTGGGCGGCCGCTGCGGCGATGGCGGAGATCGATCGCACGATTTTGTCTTCCCTCAGCGCCGAACGGGTGATCGAAACAGTGCTGGAGCGGATGCCGGCCGTGCTGCAGTGCGATGTGCTGTGCCTTGCCCGGTTCGATCACGCCGCTCGCTGCTTTTACGATATCCGTGCTAGCCGGGACGGCCGGATTTCGGTCGCTACCGCAGCCTCCGCGGCGGTTTCCGATGCCCAGCTGGAGCAGTTCATGGCGGTCAATCTCATGATATCCGCGGCCGATTTGCCAGCCCCCATCGCGGCCCAAGGCTTCGCCGGGAGCGAGAAAATTCTGGCGCTGCCGATCTGGCTGGAACGGCAGCTGGCGGC
>VEPB01000307.1 GCA_012026715.1 Methylococcaceae bacterium
AATGCAGGGTTTGCTGGCGGATAGTCCGGCGCGCAAGGCCGGCTACACAGTGGTGCTGGAGGTCTGGATTGGCGCTGATGGCCGGGTCAATCGCGCCGAACTGGTTTCCGGCAGCGGCAGGGTCGAGGTGGATCAGGCCATTCGCAGCGCTTTGCCGAGGCTGCGGGCCGGGGTCGGCAAGGCACCCCCGGAGGCTATGCCGCAGCCGGTGCGGATCCGGCTCAACTCGCGCCTATGAGCGGTGCTGCGAAAGAGGCCTTTGGGCCTTTGGTTGGCGGCTGATCGAGGGCTGAAGCCCTCTCCCGCGAAGATTGCCGGTTCGGTGAATGTCCCCGAGCCGAATTGAAAAGACAGAAGCGAAACCACGAAGTCCCGATGACTACTGCAAACAAATTTCTGCTGGGTGTTCTGACCAGCGCTCTGGCAGCCCCGCTACCCGCTGCCGAGCAGCCGGACGAAATCCTCAAGGTCAAAAAGTCCACGTTCGTCAATCTGGTGGACCTGCTGGTGCAGCGGGGCGTGCTCAAGCAGCACGAAGGCAAGGGACTGGTGAAGGCGGCGGAGGACGAAGCCGCCGAAGTAGAGAGCGCTCAGAAGATTTCCAAGGACGATCATCCCAAGGCGTCGGGTGACGATGCCGGAAGCAAACCGGGCAAGTCCATGCACGTCAGTTACGTTCCGGAGATCGTCAAGAAGGAAATCCGCGAGCAGGTGCGGGCGGAACTGCGGGCCGACGTTGCCAAGGACGTGCAGGCCAAGGCCAAGGAGGAGAAGTGGGGCATCCCGGCCGCGCTGCCCGACTGGGTAGGCCGCATCCAGCCCTATTTCGACATGCGGCTGCGGCTTGCGGACGAATTCTATGACGCCAACAATGCCCAAGCCTACGATTGGGCCTACATCAACGAGGTCGGTAGCTTGCATGCTGCAACGGCCGTGAAGCACGCCGGCAGGGGCTATCTGAACACTCGCACTGATCGGTTGAGGTTGCGGGAGCGGTTCCGGGTAGGATTCGACGCCCAGATCACCGACCACATCAAGGGTGGATTCCGGTTTGCCACCAGCAACATGTACAACCCGGTGTCCAACGACCAGACCCTGGGCAATACCGGCCAGTCCTACCAGTTCGCCATCGACCGTTCCTTCCTGCAATACGACTTCGTCGATGGCAAGGGCCGCGACTGGTTCAGTGTCTATGGCGGCCGTTTCGCCAATCCCTTCGTGTCCACCGATGTGGTCTACGATCCCGACCTGAGCTTCGAAGGTTTGGCTAGCACCTTCCGCTGGCGCTTCAACCAGAGCGTCCCTGCGGTGAAGAACTACAAAGCATCTTCGCCCACTGCCCGTTTCGGTATCAACCAGGGCACCCAGACTCCGGACACCCTGTTCGCCACGCTGGGCGTATTCCCCATCGAAGAGGTGAACTTCTCCAGTTCCGACAAGTGGATGTTCGGCGGCCAGTTGGGAGGCGATTGGCTGGTGTTCGACGACCAGCGGCTGACCGTGGCAGCCTCCTATTACGACTTCCATAACATTAGGGCGCGGCGGAATCCCATTGTGATTACCCCGAACAGCTTAACGACTACCCATGCGTACGATTGGACCGCGCCGCAGTTCATCCAGAAGGGCAACTCCCTGGTCGCAATCAACGACACGGGGAATCAACCGGTTGATTGCCCGGACGCCGATGTTTGCCGAGTCGGTTTGGCTTCGGACTTCAGCGTGTTCAACGTCACTGCCACCTATGACTATGCCGGATTCGCCCCGACTCACATGCTGTTCACCGCGGATTTCGCCAAGAATCTGGGGTTTAACCAGCAGCGCATCGCGCGCGAATTCCACGACAACATCACTCCCAAGACCAACGCCTTCCAGTTCCGGGTCGACGTCGGGCATCCGGAGGTCCGCCATTTCAACGACTGGAACCTCTACCTGGCCTACCGCTATATGGAGCGGGACGCGGTGCTGGACGCCTTCACCGACTCGGTGTTTCACCAGGGCGGTACCAACGCCAAGGGCTGGGTGGCCGGCGTTCAGTATGGTCTGGCCCGGAACACCTGGCTTAACCTGCGTTGGTTCAGTACCGGGACGATCACAGGTCCCAGATACGACATCGACACCGTCAATCTCGACCTGAATGCACGGTTCTGAGGCAAGGCCATGAACATGACGATTCGCTTGTTGGTGGTGCTGGCCTTGGGAACATGGAGCACGCATAGCTTGGCGGCAGCCAAGGACCAGGACGCAGGCGTGCAGCAGGTGCTGCGCAAGGCTCAGGGCGTGGTGCGCCAGTTGACTCAGGAAAAAGCCGCGCTGGAAGCGGAAAAGGCCCAATGGCTGCAGGAAAAGACCGCCCTGGAAACACGCATCAAGGGGCTGGAGGCCGCCGCGGAAAAGCTACCGACGGTGCAGGCCGAAGTTGAGCGCCACAAGAGTGAAGCCGAGAAGCTGCGCGGCGAGATGGAGTCCCAGGCGGCCCGCAGCCGCGACCGGGAGCAAACACTGCTGCAGAAGCACCGGGAAGTGATTGCCAAGGCCAAGGAAATTCGGGCCGACAATGAGCTGCTGGTGAATGCCGTGGAGGAACGCGAACAGTGGATCGGCGATTGCGGCGACCGCAACAAGAAGTTGCTGGACGTGAATCAACAGGTCGTGCAGCGCTACAAGGACAAGAGCGTCTGGGAGTCCCTGAGTGAATTGGAACCTTTCACCGGTCTGGGTAGCGTCAAGACCGAAGCTGCCGCCGAGGAATACCGCTATCAGCTCAAACACCTCAAGACCCGGCCGTTCGAGGCACAGACTCAGGCCGAGGCTCCGAAGGCGGTCGATTCCGGTGTCGATGCCGATGCCGAAGAAGGGGATGAACCATGA